>CAXAGK010000434.1:0-3743 GCA_963968305.1 uncultured Rickettsiales bacterium
CTTCGAAAATTTCAAAATCCTCGCGTCGGTGATCCGAGATGGTGACTTCGGTGAACACGTAGATCGTATCAGCGAGGCGGCCGCTGTCGATCCGGGCGCCGTATCCCGCAATAAAACCCGCCGATTCCAGTCTTTTGACCCGCTGCAGGCAGGGGCTCTGCAACAATCCCACCGCATCTGCCAGTGCCGCATCGTTAATGCGACCGTTTTACTGGAGTTCCGAAAGGATTTTGAGGTCGATGCGGTCCAGTTTTGGCGTCGTCGTCATTTTCCCGATAATCCTGTCGCTATCGCCTATCCAGCTTCGAGTTCCGCCTGATGAGCCTTCACAAGATCGGCCATGCTGTTGAAGACACAGTCATAGCTCGGCATGTCGCCGGGGTTCATCGTGGCTCCGAAACCCTGTTTGTCATGTCGGCGATATATCCAGCAATTGGCAAGCTTGAGAGTATTCGCGGGGTCGTGATCGTGGAACATGCTCTCCGCCGTATGCAGGATATCGCCTTTCGTGATTCCCATGCGGCCGAGATTTTCGAGCATGTATTCGAAGCCGCGCTGGGATGGTTTATAGGAGCCGACATCTTCCGCTGTGTAGACAGCGTCGAAAGCAATCTGCAGTTTCTTGTTACTGAACGCGAAGCTGGTGTTGTCGACATTGGAGAGGACGACCAGCTTGAAATAGCGCTTCAGATATTGGAGTGCGCCAGCACTGTCTTCGAAGGCGGGCCAATCTTGGACGGAGCGCCCATAGGAGAGGCAGTCGTCCCAGGTGACGTCAACGCACCATTCCTCGGCAAGGCGTTTGTAGACGACGGCCAGCAACTGCGAATAGACTTTGCCGGGTGTTTGGCGCTGGGTCGAAGATTCATGGAAAGCGTGAGCTTCCAATATCTCATCCCGGGAGAGCGATCCCCTGACTTGGTCGGTCAGAGGCTTTAGGCCATTGACCATGCCGGTCTCCCAATCGATCAACGTGCCGTATACGTCGAAGGTCAGGGCCTTAAAGTCGGAAATCTTCATCGAAACGATCCTTTGTCTTATGTCGTGGTCGCGGTTCATTGGATTGCGGAGTTATAGAACGTCGCGGCCGAAATGTGTCGCTGAATTCGCGTCCTTGGGCAGTAGTCCCAACCAAATTGGGACCGGAAACCGCAGATGTTGCGGTTACATGCTCTGCACTGCGAACGAAAGCGATTCCACAACCTGTTCGATCTCCGCCAATGTGGTCGCATAACCGACGCTGAAACGGATGGCGCCCATGGCAGTTTGGTCGTTCACTTTCATCGCCGCGAGGACCGGTGACATCGTTACCTGATCTTCGTGACAAGCGGAGCCGGTGGACGCCGCGATACCGTCGAGGCCTTCCAAGATTTTGGAGCCGTCCCGGCCGATGAAGGAGACGTTCAGAGTGTTGGGCAGGCGCGCGTTGAGTTTGCCGTTTTGGGTGACCGCGTCACCGAACCTCTCATGCAGTGCCGACCAGAAGTGGTCGCGCGTCTTGCCCAAATGATCGGGGGAGAGTCGGGTGCTGGCGAGTTCGCAAGCGGTGCCGAGGGCGACCGCCATCACGATTGATTCCGTGCCAGAGCGTTGACCACCCTCCTGGCCGCCGCCGTGGATCAGCGGTTCGATCTTGATACCGTCGCGGATGTAGAGTGCACCCACGCCTTTTGGCGCATAAAGCTTGTGTCCGGCAAGTGTGAGCAGATCGACGCCGAGTGCCTCGACATTGACGGCGATCTTGCCTGCCGATTGCGCGACATCAGTGTGCGAGAGGATATTGTGCGCGCGGGCGATGTCGGAGATCTCCGCGATGGGCTCGATGGTGCCAACTTCGTTATTGGCATGCATGACACTAACGAGGATGGTCCGCGGCGTGATGGCGCTTTGGAAATCGGCCGGATTCACATAACCCTCTCCGTCGACTGGGAGGTAGGTGACTTTGGCACCAAGGCGCTCGAGGAACCGGCAGGTCTCGATGGTGGCCGGATGTTCAATTTGTGTGGTGATGATGTGAGCATCGCCGCCGCCGCTCTGGAAGTATGCGCCTTTGAGCGCGTGGTTTGTCCCTTCGCTACCGCCGCTGGTGAAGATGATCTCCGACGACTTTCCGCCGAGCAGGTCCGCTACCTGTGTTCGGCTCTCTGCCAGGGCGGATTGCAGATCGGCGCTCGCCCAATGATGGCTCGACGGATTACCAAACCCTTCTTGCAGATATGGCTGCATCGCGTCCGCGACTTCGGGGGCGATGGGGGTGCTGGCGTTATAGTCCAGATAGATGGCCACGGGCGGCCTCCCTGTAATTAGGCGATGGCCTTGCTGTCTTTAAGCGCGTTGATTTTATCCTCATCGTATCCCAACAGGTCCCGCAAAACTTCATCGGTATGCTGGGCATGCATCGGCGGCGTGGCCGCCGGGCGGACTGGCGTTTCCGACATGTGAAGAGGTGAGCGGATGTTTGGCACTGTGCCGACGAGCGGGTGCGGTAGGTGTTTGACCAGGTCGCGTTCTTGCACGAAGGGATGGGTCAATGCGTCGCCCATTTCGTTGATCGGGCCGACCGGCGCCCCTTCCGCGTGCATTTTTTCGACCCAGGCGTCTCGTGTGTCCGTCGCCAAGGTTTCGGTGACGATGGCGTAGAGTTCGTCACGGTTCACCAGTCGCTGCGGATTCTTGGCGAAGCGAGGGTCTTCGATAAGGTCACTCCGGCCCAATGCGGTGGCAAACTGCACGAAGCTGCGCTCGCTGGCACAGGTCACCTGAATGAGCTTGCCGTCCTTCGCTGGAAAGACGCCGATC
Source organism: uncultured Rickettsiales bacterium (assembly GCA_963968305.1). Classification (GTDB taxonomy): domain Bacteria; phylum Pseudomonadota; class Alphaproteobacteria; order UBA8366; family UBA8366; genus UBA6544. The sequence continues at coordinate 2,800 of CAXAGK010000434.1, forward strand.
GGTTGCGCCGCGTTGCTGCCGTTGCCGACACGCGGCAATTCGGCTCCGTCCAGTAGATAGCGAATGCCGTAATGAGAGAGGGAGGAGACGGCGACGTCGAACAGTGGCACCTCGATGAATTGGCCGCGGTCGGTGCGCTCGCGTGCGAACAAGGCTGCGAGTATGCCTTGAACCGCGAAATGGCCGGTCTGTGTGTCCGTGACGGCGAGACCTGTCCGCATGGGGCCGGACTCAATGCTGCCATTGGTCGCCATTTGGCCGCTTTCCGCTTGCACGACCGGGTCATAGGCGGCGCGCGATTTCTGCGAGCCTTCCCGTCCGTAGCCCGAGATCGAGCAATAAATCAGCCGAGGGAATTTCTCCCGCAAATCCTCGTAGCCCACACCGTGGCGTTCCATCACGCCGGTGCGGAAGTTCTCGACCAAGATATCCGCTGTTGCCAGCAGATCGTGGACTACTTTCTTACCTTCCGGATCGGCGAGATTAACAGCCACGCTGGATTTATTACGATTAAGCGAGAGGAAATAGGGCGAATCGCATTTCATGTCCGGCGGCTTGTGGTAGCGCAGGTCGTCGCCTGCCCTTGGATCTTCTAGTTTGATGACCTCGGCTCCCAGGTCGGCGAGGCACATGGTGCAGTGGGGGCCAGCCACGATGCGGCTGAAGTCGATGACCCGGATGCCCTTAAGGGCGCCTTCTAACGATTGATTTGGCGGCATGCTTGTTTTCCTCTCTTGTCCCGGGTTGTATTTAGCGCAATGTCATCAAGCTTAAACCGCGTTGTTTCGGCGCGAGGGATATCAGGGAGAAGTTTATGAGCGAGAATCAGAAAATCGCGATCGTCACGGGTGCGGGTAGCGGGATTGGCCGTGCATCGGCTTTGGCGCGGGTGGCGGACGGCCGGTCCGTAACCTTGGCGGGCCGACGTACGGCGCCGCTGGCGG
>CAXAGK010000435.1:0-3702 GCA_963968305.1 uncultured Rickettsiales bacterium
CTCGACGGCTAAAAGCCGTAATCCACCCGCCATATGGGCGGCAAGTAAGAGGACGAGGCCGGTCTCCGCGAGTTTTACAGGAAGGGTTTCCGCCCAGCTTAGGAAACTGTCGAGTTGCCCGTCGTCTTTGATCGCGAGGCCGATGACATAGAGGTGGACGGGCAGAAAACAGGCGAGGCCCACTCCGGAAACCCGATGGACGATGAACGCCCAATAGGAGGGATGGTTCCGCGTCGTGACCGGCTGGCTCATATCACCGCCTCAACAGCCCGGTATCCGAGGATGAGGACGGCCGTTGCGAAGGCGAGCGCCAATCCGTCGCGCAGGTCGTCTTCCACCGGCGTCATCTCGCCGATAATTGTGCGCAAGCCGATGGCCCCATGGACGGCCGCGGCGGTCACGAACAATCCGTAGATACTTCCCCAAACCAGACTACCGCGCGTGCGCTCGAGGATTTCGGCCGCCGTCAGACCATCTTGAATGGCATATATCATCGTGACGAGATGGATGATCACCAGAGGTGCCAGGATCATGGCTGACAGGCGCTGCAGGACGAAAAGCCAGACTTCGCGCCGTCCTTTACCGCTTGATGTAGCCGGGTCGCTCACAGTTTACCCCGCAGAGCAGCGCCGAAAGCGGCACGTTTCAGGCCGGCGATGGAGGCCGTCGGGTTGATACCCTTCGGGCAATGATTAGCGCAATTGCCGTGGGTGTGACACGCGTGGCATCCCGCATCCACCGCAACGGCTGCTATATGAGCGTCGCGGTCCGCATCGCGCACGTCGTTGACCAGCGTCCAGGCGCGGTTCAGCGCTGCCGGGCCTAGATAGTCCTTATTCCAATTGACCACGTCGCAGGCCGCATAGCAGACACCGCAACCGATGCATTCAACTCCAGCGTCGGCTTCCCGGCGTTCCTTACTGTTTGGCGAGACTTCCGCGAATTCCAGCGACTTTGGTTTGGAGGGCTTGAACTGTCCGCCCGCCTTCGCCCATTTGTCGAAGAAGTCCGACATGTCCGTCGCTAGATCTTTGATCACCGGCATATTGCGCAACGGGCCGATACGCACTCGGTTGCCGTCCTCCAGAACTTCCGAGACATGCGTGCGGCAGGTCCAGCGCGGCGATCCGTTGACCGTCATCGCGCAAGATCCGCACATGCCGACCCGGCAGGCGAAGCGATAAGAGAGGCTGGAATCCAGCTTGCGCTGGACGTACGTCACGACGTCCAGGATGGTCTGGCTGGTTTGGTGCGGGACGGTGTAACTGCGGAACTCGCCTTCCGCCTCGCCCCGCCAAATCTCGACCTTCAGGTCGCCAAGGCTATCGCTATCTGATACGGCTGTCATGGTAATGTATTATGGTGTCGAGGCCGGAAATGGACAGGGGATATTGATGGGAATGGAAGCAGGGGGAATATCTCCGACACGTGGCTTTGAAGTTGCCGAATTCGAAGCGCGGTGCGCCAAGGCGCAGTCGCTGATGGCGGTGGCTGACATTTCCGCGATTCTGCTGACGACGGAGCCGGAGATCCGCTATTTCTCGGGCTTCCTTACGCCGTTCTGGCAAAGCCCGACGCGGCCTTGGTTCATGGTCGTCCCGGCAGCGGGCAAGCCTGTCGCGGTCATCCCCGAGATCGGCCGCAATTGCATGGCGGCGACCTGGATCGACGATATCCGCACCTGGTCCTCTCCGGACCCAGAGGACGATGGCGTATCGCTATTAATGGAAGCCTTGCGGGAGGCGGTCGGCGATGGGTCTGCCTTCGGGGTCGCGATGGGGCCGGAGACGCATTTGCGCATGCCGCTGTTGAATTTCGAGATGTTGACCCGTACGCTGGCACTGGATATCGCCGACGCGACGCCGATCCTGCGGCAGTTGCGCATGGTGAAGTCGGAAGCAGAGATCGACAAGATCGCCCATATTTGCGGGATTGTTTCGGGTGTCTTTGAGGGGATGCCTGGCTGGCTCGCTGCCGGGATGACCGAGGTCGAGGTGTTCCGCCGCTATCGGATCGAAGCGTTGCAGGCGGGTGCTGACGACGTGCCGTATCTTGTCGGTGGGGCGGGGCCTGGCGGTTATGGGGATATCATCTCGCCGCCTACGGACCGGCCCTTGGCGGACGGTGATGTGTTGATCCTCGATACGGGATCGGTGTTCGATGGGTATTTCAGCGATTTCGACCGGAACTTCGCCATAGGCCATGCGGACGATGCCAGCCGCCATGCCTATGAGGTGGTCTACGCAGCAACGGACGCGGGCCTCGCGACGGCGCGGCCGGGCGCGACCTGTGCCGATCTATTCCATGCCATGAACGCGGTGATGGAAGCGGGCGGCGCACTCGGCAATGATGTGGGTCGGCTCGGGCATGGGCTCGGTAGTCAGCTTACCGAATGGCCCTCCAATACGGCCTGGGACGATACAGTTCTGCAGCCGGGCATGGTCATCACGTTGGAGCCCGGAATGACCTATGCGCCGGGTAAGGCGATGGTGCATGAGGAGAACATCGTCATCCGGGAAGAAGGGCCGCACCTACTGTCGCGGCGGGCGACTCCGGAGTTACCGGTCATTTAAGTTGCCCCCACCCTAATCCTCTCCCGCATGCGGGGGAGGATTAGGGTGGGGGCGCTTGCCGGGCGCACCTTCTGCCATATGCTCGATTATCATGGGAAAAACACTTTTCGATAAGATTTGGGATGAGCACACAATCTGTATCTTGCCGGACGGTAAGACATTGTTGCACGTCGATCGCCACATTCTGCACGACTTCACAGCGCCGCAGGCCTTCGCTGCTCTTGAGGCGAAAGGGAGGTCCGTGCGCAATCCGGAACTGACGGCCGCGACGGAAGATCACGTGGTCGCCACGACTCCGGGCCGAGATGAGACAACGCTGGAGATGGGGAAGGTCTTTCTCGAAGCTCTCCGCAAGGCCACGGGTCGAGAAGGCATACGTAATTTCGACCTTACCGACGCGCAGCAAGGTATCGTCCATGTCGTCGCACCGGAACTCGGCATTGCCTTGCCGGGTGCGACGTTGGCCTGCGGTGACAGCCATACCTGCACGGTGGGCGGGATCGGCTCGCTCTCGATCGGTGTCGGCACCAGTGATGTCGAGCACATCATGGCGACCCAAACACTCAAATTCGTCAAACCGAAGCGCATGCGGATTACCGTCTCCGGAGAATTGGGCGCGGGGGTCACCGCAAAGGATTTGATTTTACACATTATCGGCACGGTCGGCGCGGCGGGCGGTGTCGGTCATGCGGTCGAGTATGCGGGCGAGGTTGTTCGCGCATTGCCGATCGAGGCACGACTGACGCTTTGTAATATGTCCATCGAGTTGGGCGCGCGCACCGGAATGGTGGCGCCCGATGAGAAGACGATTGAATATGTCTCGGGTCGGCCCTTCGCCCCGCAGGGCGATGAGTTGGAGACCGCCATCGCGCATTGGCGCACACTCTTTTCCGACGACGATGCGGTCTTCGATACGGAAGTGCTGATCGACGGTAGTGAGATTGCGCCGACCGTCACCTGGGGCACCAGTCCCGAGGATGCGATTACCGTTACGGGCGTCGTGCCCGATCCGGCCGAAATCGACGATGCCGAGCGGCGGATCTATAAAGAACGGGCGCTCGGTTATATGGGGCTCACGCCGGGCACTGCGATGGATGGGCTTGCAATTGACCGGGTCTTTATCGGGTCC
>CAXAGK010000436.1:0-3700 GCA_963968305.1 uncultured Rickettsiales bacterium
ACGTGCCCTTCATCCACAACGCGTTGAATACCGATTATGTCATTGCCGTCTCGGACAAGGCATCGGACGCGTTGAACTTGCTGTTCAACACGACGGTAGGGCGCGGATATCTCGCTTCCCGCACGGGATTGGGACAGGAAGCTTTGAGTGGGCTCGCCGATCTCGGGCTCTCATCTATCGCCAATATTCTGGCCGCGATCAAGTACGCCAAGTATCAGGGCCTCGGGGCCAAAGACGCAGTGCTGACGGTGGCGACCGACGGCTCGGAGATGTATGGCACCGAACTCGAAAAGGAATCCCGAGCCACGTTTGGCGGTAACTTCGACGGTCTCGCGGCGGCGGAAGTTTTCGGGCGTTATCTGTTGGGTGCGACCACGGATCATATGAAGGAGATGACGCGGCCTGACCGCGAAGGCATTTTCAATCTTGGTTACTATACCTGGGTCGAGCAACAGGGCGTATCGCTTGCTGATTTCGATGCGCGTCGCGACCCAAAATTCTGGGACGACATGATGGATATGGTGTCAATCTGGGACGGATTGATTGACGGTTTCAACACGGAGGCGGGAGTATAAAGATGGAAGCGAACAAGCCCGAAGTAGTCGCAGAAGTGCGCGAGCTGTTCGAGCGGTACGAGCAAGCACTGATCGACAAGGATGTGGATGTGCTCGACGCGACGTTTTGGAACAGCCCATATACGATCCGCCTATCTTTTGACGAACATGGCTACGGTTTCGATGAAATCCACGCCCATCGCGTGCGCCGCCCACCGGGGCCGGGCACGAAGGAGAAGCGTCGCCGCCTGGAAATACTCACCCTTGGCAACGATATGGCGACCGTGAATTTAGAATTCAAAATGCGCGGGCAGGACAAGATTGGCCGCCAAAGTCAGACCTGGGCGCGCTTTCCAGATGTCGGCTGGAAGGTCGTCTCCGCCCATGTTTCGACGATGGATTAGAGGAGATCATATCTCAGTAACCGTCAGACCGAGCGTGTGATTCCACCGTCCACGCGGATATTTTGGCCGGTGATGTAACCAGCCCCTTCCGATGCGAGGAACGCGATGGTCGCAGAGATCTCGTCGGTCTTGCCATAGCGTTTCATCGGAATGCGGTCCTTGAATTCCGCTTTCTCGGGCAAGCTATCGATGAATCCCGGCAGCACATTGTTCATGCGAATATTCTCGGCTGCATATTTATCCGAGTAAAGTTTGGTATAGGCCGCCAACCCGGCGCGAAAGACACCGGAGGTTGGAAAGACGGGGTCCGGCTCAAACGCGGCGAAGGTGGAAATATTGATGATCGATCCGGATCTCTGATCCTGCATGATTGGCGTGACCAACCGTGTTGGGCGCACCGCGTTCAGGAAATAGACATCCATCCCGGTGTGCCAGTCTTCGTCGGTCAACTCGAGGATCGGCGCACGTGGCCCGTGCCCTGCGCTGTTGACTAGGACATCCACGCGACCCCAACGCGTCATGGTCTCGTCCACTAGGCGTTGTAGGTCAGCGCTCGATTGATTGGAGCCGGTTATGCCCAGGCCGCCAAGTTCCTTGGCCAACGCCTCGCCTTTACCCGATGAGGACAAAATAGCGACATTGAAACCGTCCGCCGCCAATCGTTGAGCAGCACCCGCACCCATGCCGCTGCCGCCAGCCGTAATTATCGCTACTTTTTCCGTCGTCATCATAAATCCTATTGGAGATTGTTGGATGAACCCGCTATTCAAGTCAGATTAACTATCGTCTGCCGTATGACAAACCGCTTCTATCCGGTTTCCTGCGGGATCAGTGAGAAACGCGGCATAGTAAGACGGATGATAATTGAGGCGGAGGCCCGGCGGCACGGCTCTCTGCTTTGAAACACCAATGCCGTCTGAAGGCGGGTTCGGGCTGATCGCCGCGTAGGATGGATATGTAGCTGCGGCCTGGATGATTGGCATCAGCTCGCTCACCGTATCCCAGCTGCGCTTTCGAGCGTTTCACCTTTGGAATATCCAACGCCGCCATGACGGCGTCATAAAATATTTCGGCGGTATCGATATCGTCGACGGTTATGGATACGTGATCGAGCATGACGACAAGCCTGCCAAAGTCATTTCCTGCGCGCAATGGCGCGCGGTGGTGTCATTCGGTGTTGGGCGCCTCTTTGCCTGCACTGGCGCAATAGGCAGTCAGATACAGACCAGCGGAGACGGCCGGACCGATGCCGATAGCAAATATAACGGTTCCGACGCCGACCGTGCCGCCCAGCATCCAACCGCAGGCGATTGCGCCGACTTCGATAGAAGCCCGCACCCAGGCAATGGGAAACCCGGTGAGGCTTTGCAATCCGGTCATCAGCCCATCGCGCGGTCCGGCGCCTAAATTAGCCACGAGATAGATACCGCTGCCGAGCCCAACGATAAGCGTGCCGAGACAGACTTCCAGAACGCGTGCCCAATAGCTCTCTGGTGCTGGAATATAAGGCAACAGGAATCCAATGGTCGCGGAAATGATAAGCACGTTACAAAGCGTGCCGATGCCTGGGCGTTGGCGTAGTGGCAACCACAACAGCAAAACGCCGAGACTGACGACGAAGGTCGCAGCCCCGATACCAATATCGAAACTTACCGCGATGCCCTGCGCCAATACCGTCCACGGACTGACCCCGATGCCCGCGGCAATCAGCAGGGTCTCTCCGGCTCCGAACAGGAACAATCCGAGTGCCAGCCAAATTACAGTCGTGGGTCGCGGACGGATATTATGCGGGTGGCTGGAGCTCCAGCCGACGGCCGGGACGTTTTTGATCGCGAAAATGCGCATTCGGCCTATTCTTTGAGACTGATCGGGTAAAGCGGTTTATAGGGACTGAAAGTTGAGCGCAACATTGTTGAGGTGACGGATACCTCTGCCGAAAAAGGGATTTGGGATGAATACGCCGATATGACATGCCGGGGGCTGCGTCTGTGGAGTGATCCAATTTAGCGTAACGGGCGATTCGCTCCAGGTCACCGCCTGTCATTGCCAATGGTGCCAACGGCGAACCGGCTCCGCCTTTGGCATCGAGCTTGTTTTCGACCCGGGGCAGACTGAGATCAGTGGAGGTTCGCCTGCGTGCTACCGCCATTTGTCGGACGCATCGGGGCGCGGGCTCGAAATTGGGTTCTGCGGCCAATGTGGTGGCAATCTCGGTTTTATTTTGGAAGCGACACCGGAGATTCGGACTTTGCCGGTGGGTGCGTTCGATGAACCGAGTTGGATCACGCCAGAACGACAAACCTTTCGACATGTTTTTACACGGTCGTGGCGGGATTGGTTCGACCTCTCGTCCGAAGTCGAAATTTACGAAGAGCATTTCCGCAAGTAGCGGATGTTATTTCTTCAGCCGACCCAGCAGATATGCCGGGATCATCGCGCAGAGGAAGAAGAAGACCAGCAGCATGAAGCCGTCTTGAAAGCCGAAGGTGCTGGCTTGGGCTTGGATGACTTGGCCGAGGAAATGCAATCCACTCGCCGCATGCAGATCGATGGGAACCCCCGCTTCGGTGAGTAGACGGCTGATGCCGCCCATCATTTCCACAGTCGTCCCATTCGCCGAGCTTTGCGTCGCCGTCAATGCCTCGCCATGGAATTGAGTGCGGAACTGAACGAAGGCGACCCAGGCGGTGAGGCCCATGGAGCCACCGAATTGACGGCAGAAATTAATCATGCCGCCGCCCG
>CAXAGK010000437.1:0-3689 GCA_963968305.1 uncultured Rickettsiales bacterium
GCCGTGTTGACGATGTGACCTTCTTCTCCGGAATCCCGCATGCGCGGCACAAAGGCGCGCACACCGTTGATGACGCCCCACAAGTTTACACCGAGGATCCAGTCCCAATCCTTGCGGTCCGCGTCCAACATATTGCCACGGATCAAAACGCCCGCGTTATTGCACACCACGTGGACGGCACCGAAGCGCTCCCAAGCAGTATTGGCCAGCGCCTCGACCTGATCTTCCTTTGTTACATCCGTCGGAACGCCGATCGCTTTGGCTCCAGCCACCTCGACTTCCGATCTCGCTGCTTCCAGCGTGGCGGCCTCGACATCCGCCATCACAACATTCGCGCCCCGACTGGCAAAAGCTAGGGACAAGGCTTTCCCAATGCCACTTGCAGCTCCAGTGATGACCGCTGTCTTTCCATTGAAATCTTTCATGAGCTTCCTTTTCGGTTCCCCCTCATCCTAACCCTCTCCCGCAAGGAGAGAGGAGACGTCACCGAGTGGCAAACCATAGTTCCCTCTCCCCTTGCGGGTGAAGGCTAAGGTGAGGGGTTCGTTAAAAATTAACTTAGCCGTCCGTCCGCCTTCAATTTCTCGACCTCGGCTTCGACGCGTGTGCCTTTGAAGAAATCGGGGTTCATACCAGCGTGCAGCCGTGCCGGATTAGCGAACATAAAGCCTTCGAAATCTTCATCATTCAGATGTCCGCGCTCCACCAACTCATAAGCCTCTGAGACGCATTCCCGCATATCGGGGACGTCCCAATGCGAGATATCCGAGCTGAACATCGCATTAAAATGTTTGTCTTTCTCACCCTGAAAAGCCGTGGCGTTAATACTGTCATCCGCCTCACAGCCAAAGAAGAAGTTGCGGAACTGATCGCGGATAGCGTCACGACTCTCACACCCGCACGCGGCAAACTCGTCAAGCTCACCCGGGTTCTCGAAATCCGCCTTCAATGTTTCCAGATAGCTCGTGAAGCTGTCTTCCTTACCAGCAATCATATCGGCACCGTACTCACGAAAGAAATCCGCCATGGCGTCGGCGTCCAGGCTCTTTGGATCGTAGTTGGATATCGCGTTCTTATTGCGCTTCTCCCAATGCTCCATGATATCGGCCATCAAATTAACGGCCCAGCCGACACCGCCCTCTAAGAAGCCAAACTTCAACGTCGGGAAGCGTTTGGCCACACCACCCAGGAAGACGGCCTTACAGAAAGCGTGATTGGCGTGATTAAAGCTGCCGATGTGATTGTAAACATAACTTGAGATCGACTTCATACTGCCGATGCCTTGATGTCCCGCATGCGAGGTCGGCGCTACTTTATGCTCGACGCATTTTGCCCAGAACGGGTCGTAGTCGTATTTGCTGTCCATCGCCATGTGATCGTACCACAACGCATGGCGCGCCCATTCGGGGGCCTCTTCCTCAACTTGCGGCACGTAGCGGTGGACATTACCCGAAATCATGATGCCCTTGAGGCCTAGCTCACCAATCGCATAGTCCAGCTCGGCAACACCTTCTTCCGGTGTGGTGGTTGGAATCGCCGCCACTGGTGCCATCCGGTCGGAGAATTCCGCCCATACCGTCGCGTTCATCTTGTTCAGTGCACGACAGGCAGCCTGTCGAATTTCAGCATCCTTAATGAACAACATATCCAGCCCGAGAGTCGGGTAGAGCACGCTAAAATCGACACCGAGTTCGTCCATCCGCTGATACAGGAGGCGCGGAATCATCGAGGTCGCTCGGTCCTGTACCAATTTGGTCGGCAAGGCATAGAAGGGCCGGCGCCATCTCAGCTGATGCTGGCGCTGTTCGCGCGACATATTGTGCCAGGCGGAAGACGACATGCGCCCTTGCCCGATCCGGTTTTGCCGGAAGGTCTCCACCATATCCGCTCCGGCGACCTCCTCCACAAAATCCATGTAGTACGGCATGAACTCGATATAATGGCCGTCACAATCGACCACAGGATGATTGAGTTTGGCGCGGATTTCTTCTGACGGCGAACTCTTTACGTCGGCGCTCATGGCTTCTTCCTAGTCCTGATCATGTGTAACCATTCCCTATTAAGGAATGTTGGGGAATACGCCTCCGGGGCAAGGCTGGCCATTTCCACCAAACCCACCGATCTTATCCTAAAGGCAACACTGGTTCATGGAGGGAATGCGCGATGGTAGGGGAAGTCTGGAAAGTCGGCGACGTGAAGATCACGCGCATCGTTGAAATCGAAGCCACTGGCGGCATGAGCCGGATCATCCCTGGCGCCAAACGTGAGCTTGTGCGCGAGATCAAATGGTTACAGCCCCATTTCAGCGACGAGGAAGGCCGCCTTCGGGGCGCCATCCATGCGCTCGTGGTGGAAACCCCAGACCGGCGCATCGTCGTCGACACCTGCGTCGGTAACGACAAGGAACGCGACATCGGCCCCTGGAATAAACTGCAAACTTCGTTCCTCAAAGATTTGGAGGAGGCGGGATACCCGCGCGATAGTATCGACAACGTCATGTGCACCCATCTGCATGTCGACCATGTCGGTTGGAACACGATGCTCGTCGATGGGAAATGGGTCCCAACCTTCGAGAACGCCCGGTATCTCTATGGCGAGATCGAGTTCAATCATTGGAAATATCATGACCGGGAGGGATTGGATCAACTGATGACGGATTCGATCCTGCCGGTCTTTGATGCGGGATTAGTCGATTTGGTGTCGCAAGACCATCAACTTAGCTCTGAGGTAAAATTGGTGCCAACACCGGGTCACACGCCGGGGCATGCTAGCGTGTTGATCGAATCCAATGGCGAGAGCGCGCTCATCACAGGCGACTTCCTGCATCATCCCTGTCAGTTCGCCCATCCGGAATGGAGTTCGGCACCGGACAGCGACCCAGCCCAGGCGATTGCCACGCGGCGCTCCATGTACGAGCAATTGGCCGGATCCCCAACATTGGTGATTGGCACCCACTTCGCGACCCCAACAGCCGGCCATCTAAAGAAAGACGGCGATTCCTACCGCCTAGATGTATAGCGGCATGGACCCGTTCAAGCTTAACAAGATCGGCCGCACTTCGGTCGAAGTGACACAACTGGGATTCGGTGGTGGGACCATGGGCGATCCGGATGAAATCATTCCGGAACCCCAAGCGGAAGCGACCCTCGCCGCTGCCTATGATTCAGGCATGCGCTTGTTCGACACTGCCCCTTGGTATGGCAACACGAAGAGCGAACATCGCGTGGGGTATCATCTGCGACAAAGACCGCGTGCTGATTTCCGCCTGACAACCAAAGTCGGTCGTGTCTATTCTCGCCCCACAGACCCGGCGAGCTTCGACTTTCCGCGCTGGAAAGGTGGTCTACATTTCGACCTTCGCTTCGATTATACCCGCGACGGTATTTTGCGATCCTACGAACACAGTCTGCAGCGCTTGGGCATCAATACGGTCGACGCCCTGGTGATCCACGATCTGGACTGGCGTCATCAGAAATCAGAGGAAGGTGTGCAGGCCGCATTCAAGCAACTCATCGACGGCGGTGGGTTTGAAGCCTTGGCAGAACTGCGCGCTTCGGGCGAGATTGGTGCAATTGGTGCCGGTATGAATTTTACCCGATTAATTCCGCGCTTTCTCAAGTATTGTGACATCGACTATTTCCTGATGGCGATGCCGTATACCCTGCTCGACCAACCGGCCTTGGACGAAG
>CAXAGK010000438.1:0-3677 GCA_963968305.1 uncultured Rickettsiales bacterium
ATTCATGACGATGCCGCAAATACCGGTAAGGGATTATGAAAAAGATACGGCGATCTGGTAATCCCCTCTCGGTAAAAGTAACTGACGCTGAAGAACCGGCAAAAAGTTCCATTGCCGTCGCCATAGAACACCGCCCGACGGGACCAAATTCCCTACCAAAAATTGTTGCATCCGGACGCGGGAACCTGGCTGACAAGATTATGGATATCGCCTTTGCAGAGGGTGTGCGGGTAAGAGAAGATGCCGATCTGGCCGAAATGTTGGCGGCGGCGGATATCGATACGGAAATACCAGTGGAAGCCTTCATCGCCGTCGCCGAGATTTTGAGATATGTATACGCAGCAAACGGCACACAAATGCCAGAGGTGGACTCATCATGACAAAAGACGAACTGATTGCCGAAATCGAGGCGTTACGTGGAATTGTGGCGATGGGACAAGATAAACTGAAGGAAAATCAGTATCTTGATATGGAACTGATCCAGGCGAAAGTGGATGAAGCCTGTCAGGTGGTGGCAGATTTATCACCCGAGGATGCAGGCGAAATACGCGAACCGTTATCCGCGCTTTTAGGTGATTTACAGTCGTATTCCAATTTTGTTGGCGAACAGCAGGAAAAATTGGAAAATACTGCTGCAGACAGCAACACGACGGTCGACTAACAAGCGTTACGCATGACGTCGGGTCGAGGAAAAGGGTGATCTTCTCGAGATGGATTTAGGTTATGCGAACTACTTCCAATTCTTCCTCGCTCTGGTCTTCGTTCTCGGCCTTATCGGACTTGTCGCTATTATTATGCGTCATTATGGACTGGGCGGCGCTATCCGGTTCGGACGCAAGACAAGAGCCGGACGACGACGCATAGAAGTAGTCGATGTAGCACCAGTAGACGCCCGACGTAGGTTAATTTTAGTCCGCCGGGACGATGTTGAGCACCTAATTCTATTGGGTGCTCATGAAGACATACTGGTAGAAAGTGGGATCAACTCGCCCTCCGAGGAAACTTCTCAAACTAATGACGCCGACAAATCGATTAAATCCAAAATCAAACCATTCATGACCGTGTCAGGGGATGGAAATACATGACCTTCTTCCAACGTAGCGCCATCTCGCCGATTGCACTTTCGCTGCCCTTGTTCGCAATACTCGGCGAACCCGCCGTTGCTCAAAGCGTCAATCTAGACTTTGGGCAAGGTGGCAGCGCGACGGCACGGATTGTCCAACTCGTTGTTCTACTCACAGTCATTACACTCGCGCCTTCAATTTTGTTGATGGTGACGTCGTTCGCGCGGATTGTAATTGTCCTCTCATTACTCCGCACCGCCCTCGGTACTCAGGGAGCGCCGCCGAATTCAGTGGTCATAAGTTTAGCCCTGTTCATGACATTCTTCATTATGCAGCCGACGCTGGAGAAAGCCTACGAAACCGGCGTCGCACCTCTCATTGACGAGCAAATTACCGAAGAACAGGCGCTTGAGCGAACCGTTGCACCAGTCAAAGAATTTATGATGCGACACGTCCGGGAAAAAGATGTCGATTTATTTCGCCAAATCGCCGGCGTCGGCCCTATTAACAGCGTCGAAGACATGCCCATACGCGTAATTATCCCGGCTTTCATGATATCGGAGTTAAAACGGGCGTTTGAAATCGGTTTTCTGTTATTCATCCCCTTTCTGATCATCGACATGGTCGTGGCATCAGTGCTTATGTCCATGGGTATGATGATGCTTCCTCCGGTAATGATCTCACTTCCGTTTAAGCTAATCTTTTTCGTTCTGGTCGATGGGTGGTATCTCGTCGTCGGAAGCTTGATACAAAGCTTCGGAGAAATCGCGCCTTAGCCGCCTGGTGTGGGCGTAGATTGTCTGGAAGATTGTGCGCCAGTGGAAGGCGTAGCTCCATCGCGGGATTTCAATAATCGCTCGCGATAATTTTTCATGAAAGCCTGAAATTGATCGACATCGGCAATTTGCTTTTGAATTGAGCCTAAATCAAACCCACTCCCTTCGGAGGGTTTTGCAATATAATCGAACGTCGCAGCCATTGGGCTCGAACGCATGCTCGGTCCGTAAAGGTCGAAGAGTTGTCGTAGTCCGTCTTCATCGCGATTCAGCTTCAATGCTACGGCCCAGAGAAGCACAATCCGCCCCAATTCCTGGTCCATTGACTCGCCATCTGCCGGTGGATTACCGACCAACCTTTGATAGACCTTCCCTGCTTCTCCCCAATTAGCCTCGCGGAAATAAATAGCGCTTCGCAACAAATCTGCCTCACGGCTCACATCCCCCGCAAGAAGAGCAATGGCATCGTTGGCCTTGCCGAGTTCAAATTCCGCTTTCGCTTTAATTCGGCGACGATCATTTTCGATTTCCAAAGAAACGTTTGGATAAAAACTGTCACGCAGCGCATTAAGCGCACCCTGAGGATCACGTGCAATCAATCGAACCAGTGCGAGCTTGGTTCCGACAGCCGCTTTCTCCTCGCCCCGTAATCGAAACTTAACCTGATGTCCCAATACAGCCGCGGCCTTATCCAAGAGGTCGACATCGACAAGCCGCTCGGCCAGCTTTTGAATCATCAAATTACCTTCAGGGCCCGCTGGCGTTAGTTCACGAAACTCGTCGTAAAGTGCCAGCGCTTTTAGCGGTGAAATATTGTCCGCTTCACCTTCAAGATAAAGATTTCGGAATACATCACCCATTTTCTTGGCTGTTTCCGCCGCATCCGGGTGTTTCGCAAAATAGCTCAAAATCACTTTGAGGGTATTAAGGCCGTTGCGGTAATCTCCAGCCGCCATGTAAAGTTCACCCAATCGATTCAATACCTTGCGCTCAAATGCATCACCGCGCCATGCGAAACGAAGCCGCTCCAATCGCTGAATCGCTTCGGTAACCTCAATAGTCTCCTGTTGAAGATTGAGATCAATAAGGTCGTACTCCGCCCGGACCGCGCTCCAATGGTCCTGGCTGTCGACCGCCAGCTGATAAGCGCCGACGGCATTATCAAGGTCAAGTTCAAGCAGATAGAGTTGACCGAAAAGATAACTGAGGCGTGCTTTGTAAATCGGGCCGAATGAATCCAGTTCCTCTCCGACTTTGTCCCGCCACTTTTTGGCAAGTTCCAACTGTTCCGTCTCAAGCGCTACCGTCAAACGCTTTACAAGCAACTTTGCCTTCAATGGGTTTGGATAGGTTTGAAGCGACGGGTCGCCAGTATCAAAATTCTTAGCCGCCGATTCAATGTCGTCAGCAAGATAATCCGCTGCCCCTCGCCATATAGCGACGTCTTGATAAGCATCTAAGCGTGGATCATTAAGTGCCTTCTGCGCAGCTTTCCCACGCCCCGCCAATACCAACACCGCGCCCTTTAAGGCGACAAATTCTGCAGTCGACCCGGCTTCAAGATCAGTGGCTTCTACCACACTGAGAATGCCAAGGGCTTCCTGTGCATATCCATGCGAGAAATTATAACGCGCTAGTTCAGTTCGCCCTTTCGCCCGTCGTTTCGGACTTTGCTTGATGATGCTATCCATCAGCTCCTGTCGTACTTCGATGAGTTCTTCTTCTCGCCGCTGCCATTTATCAGGGCGAAGAATTTGCGATCCAATCGCACCGAACGTCACTGTCTGACTGCGTGCACTTGAGCCGAATTTAGACGGCACCTTGGCTATTTTAGACA
>CAXAGK010000439.1:0-3664 GCA_963968305.1 uncultured Rickettsiales bacterium
CTGGCGATCCATTCCGACGCGCCGGTGACACCGCTCGGGCCTTTGTTCACCGCCTGGTGCGCGGTCAATCGCCAAACGCCGAGTGGGCGTATCTTGGGTGCACATGAGCGGATCGGCGCTGCCGATGCGCTTCGCACGATCACGTTGGGGGCGGCTTATACTTTGAAGCTCGATGATGAGATTGGTTCGATCGAATGCGGCAAACGCGCGGACTTCGCCGTGCTCGAAGGCGATCCGACAGAAACCAGTGACGCCGATCTCAAGGATGTGGGCATCTGGGGTGTGGTCTTGGGTGGACGGATTTTCCCCACCGCTGAAATTTAGCGATGACAGCGCGCCCAACTCTGCAGGTAACCGTTATAGGTGGGTATCTCGGTGCTGGAAAGACAACGCTGATCAACCAGCTGTTACGCCATGCCGATGGGATGCGCTTGGCAGTGCTCGTTAACGATTTCGGTGAATTACCGATTGATGCAGATTTGATCGAAAGCCGGGACGATAACGTCATCAGCATTACAGGTGGCTGCGTCTGCTGCTCCTACGGCAGTGATCTGATGGAGGCGTTAATCGATCTCGATCAGATGGACCCGGCCCCCGACCATTTACTGATCGAAACCAGCGGCGTTGGTCTTCCTGACGCCATAGCGGAATCGGTGCAATTGATACCGCGCTACACCATCGATGGCATTGTCGTCCTGGCGGATGCGGAAACTCTGCGCAACCGGGGCGAGGACCGCTATCTGCACGACACGATTACCCGCCAGCTTGCGGCGGCGGATATTGTCATGCTCAACAAGGTCGACCTTTTGGCGCCAGAGGCCGCGGCCGAGACACGCCAATGGCTCGAAGAAAAAATTGCAGAAATTCCAATCGTAGAAACGGTGAACGCGGATGTGCCGTTGGCCGTCGTTTTAGGTGTCGGGCATTTGTTTGACGAGAAGCGGACCAAAACACCTGGCCATCATCACGCCAATCATGAAGCGGATGTGTTCGAGATTGATCGTCCGGTGAATCCCGAGGCGCTTATGGATAGGCTGAGTGCGCATGCGCTTGGATTGATCCGTGTGAAAGGATTTATCCGATCATCGGACGGCCGGTTTTGCGGTGTTCAATCCGTCGGCCGCCGTTGGGCGGTATCCGAGACATCACCAACCGGTGAAGAGAAGGGGCGTATCGTCTGTATTACCCATATGCCGCCGATTGATTCGCAGGCTATCTTCCGGATTATTAACGAGTTGGATTAATTTCCTCGGCGCGCAATCAGCACAACTTCGTCTAAGGTCAAAACCGGATCGCCCGTCTTCTGATCGACGATTTCGCTGTGGATGAAGATGACACCACGCCCCGGTTTGCTTGAGGGGCGTTTGCTCGTGACCCGGCGCATAAAGCGCAGGTCATCGCCGGCCTTCACACCGCGCACGAACCGAATTTTCAATTCAATTCCGCCCATCAAAGCCCAAACTTCTCCGAAATCGTTGAGCAGTTGATGGCCGAGTTTAAACCACAAGCTGATCGTGTAGCCGCCGCTGGCGACCAAATCGCCGAACACTGATTCCTTGGCGAGGTCTTCGTCGACATGGAACGGCCACGGATCGTATTCATGGGCGAAGGCGAGCATCTTGTTGCGGTCGACGATGATCTGTCCGCCCCATTGTTCGTCGCCGTCGTCCAAATCTTCGTAATAGAGGACCGGCACACCTGGCGGCGCGCCGGTCCAACTTGGGCCTTCGCGAACAGGCGTGTCGGTCAAAGTTCGAGGCCGCCGTTCGCTTCGATCCAGCGGGCGATCTCACTATTGTCCGCATTGTCGATCAGGTGGTTACGTGCGGATTGATACATCTCATGGACAGTGCTGCCGATCGTCCAGGGCACCTGCATTTCATGGGCGAGGTCGAGCGCCGTCGCCACGTCCTTGATCATCAGATCCATGGAGAAGCCGGAGTTGAACTCGCGGCTGAGTACGTATTCCTTGAGCTTGCCTTCGGTTGCGCTGTTCTTGCCGCTCGAGAAATTCAGGATGTCGACCATGTTTTGCGGGTCGAGACCAAACTTCTTTCCGACCACCAATGCCTCAATTCCAACAAGAAGGTTGGTCGCGGACAACACGTTGTTGATCGACTTCATGGCATGAGCGGAGCCGAGGCCGCCGGTCTCGAAGATTTGCCCACCCATGGTCTCGAGCGCTGGGCGAACCCTCTCGATATCTTCTTTCTCGCCGCCGACCATGATGGCGATAGTGCCCTCAATGGCGCGGGGCACACCGCCGGAGACCGGGGCGTCGACCATGCGAATGCCGCGCTCGGCAAGTTCCTCGCCAAGCGCGATTGTGCCCATCGGTGCGGAAGACGACATATCGACAAGGACGGAACCTTCCGCCATGCCCTCCGCCACACCGCCATCGCCGAGGATGGCGTCTCGGACGATTTTACCGTTGGGCAGACAGGTAAAGACGGCGTCGGCATCTTGTCCGACCGCCGCCATACCGTTTGCTGGGCGGGCTGTTTCGTGTTCCGTGGTGAACGCATCAACCGCCGCCTTATTCAGGTCACCGATGATGACTTCGTTCCCGCCGCGGGCCAGATTGGCCGCCATGGGACCGCCCATATTACCGATACCAACATATCCAAAGCGCATGCTCATTACTCCTAATCATCTCCGCCGTCGTATTCGGCGAATATTTCCTTGGCAATTTTAAACCCGCTGACGGCGCAAGGGGCCCCCGCGTAGACGCCAATGTGTAATAGGATAGCCGCGATCTCATCCTTGCTGACGCCATTGTTCAGGGCGCCTTTCAGATGAAGGCGCAATTCTTCATGACGCGGCAGGCCGGCTAAGAGGGCCACGTTGATCATGCTGCGCGTCTTTTTATCGATGGTCTCGTCTTGCCAGACGGTACCCCAAGCATGTTCCGTCACGAAATCTTGTAGTTTCTTTGTAAAGTCATCGGCATTGTTGATCGAATTATCGACATATTCCGACCCGAGGACTTGTTTTCGGACCGCTAGTCCGGCTTCGTAAGCATCAGAGGCCATTGCATTATTTCCCTCATGTTTGGAGGTTGACGCCGTGGCGGGAACCTTTCCCGTTGGGCCATTGTCTACAAACATGAGCCGACCAAATGTTCCGGCAAGGTGATGGGGAAAGCTTGTGGAAAATCTGGTGTGTCGATACCATTTGCCTGACACAGGGAACGCATAACAAGGCTAACCGCCATGGTGTTCAAGAAGAAGGAAGCGGCCAAGGCTTCCTCGCAAACGGTGATCCGTAAGGCTCCACCGTCGATAATCAGCGCTGATTTGCATATTGTTGGCGACATTGAGGGCGACGGCGAGTTGCACATCGACGGGCGCGTGGATGGAAACATCCGTTGCGAAACCTTAACCGTGGGCGAGCAAGGTCAAGTCGAGGGTAAGATTGTCGTGACCACGCTGAAATTGCTGGGAACGATTACCGGATCGGTACGGGCGCAAGCGGTCAGCATGATGAAGACGGCGCGGTTGATCGGCGATGTCGCTCATCAAAAGATTGAAATAGATGCCGGCGCGATGGTCGATGGTCTGTACAAGCACCTCAAGCCGGAAGATTTCGAAAAGTGCGGGGAGCGGTTCAAGGACGTGACGCCACCTGATTTACCGAAGGCGGCAATCCCGCGATCGCCGAAATC
>CAXAGK010000440.1:0-3660 GCA_963968305.1 uncultured Rickettsiales bacterium
CCACTATGCGTGTCGTCATAATCAAGCCCATGAATGAGCGTGCCATTCAGATGCGCCGCGTCCCGTTGCGTGAGGCGTAAATCCATACCGATGATCGGATAGTCGCCGTTACCACCTATCTCCTGCAGCGCCGACGCCAGGCGTTTGGCAAAATCGAAACCGACTGATGCGAATCCGATCCCGAGCGCATCCAAGATATTGAGCTTAGCGCGGGCAATCACCTCCGCCGGCACGCGATCCAATTCGAACCCTTCGACGAAACCCGCCATGGATTGGGATAATGTGCCGGTCTCGGCGACCGAAACCGTTGATACGTCATTCATGGTTTTCTCCCGCTATCAGAATTTTTCTGAACACGATTATTATTAACGGCAACTCTCTTCTCCGTCATTCCCGCGAAGGCGGGAATCCAGAGTGGCTTCCGAAATTCCTAGATTCCCGCCTTCGCGGGAATGACGGTAGAGGATAACTTAAACCAATTGCATTCCATAATTCGGTCACGCAGCCTCGGCACGCGCGATTGCTTCCGCCACGTCGACGATCCGTTGTGCCTTGTCGACGATGGGATAGTCGACGAAGTAACCGTCGATCTGAATCGATGCCGACCCTGCAGCCTCGGCTTCGGCAAATGCATCAATGACCTTGTGTGCGAAAGCAAGTTGTTCTGCCGTCGGTGTGAACGCGCCATTGGCGACCGGCACCTGATCTGGATGGATGCAGAGTTTTCCCTGAAATCCAAGATCGCGCACCAGATTGCAAGAGTCCAAGAAACTATCGTGCTCACGAATGTAGATGAAGACCGTATCGATGGGCGGTTCTAATTCACCGACACGGGACGCGACGACCATTTCAGCCCGCATACCGGCAAGTTCGGTCTCCGCTAAGGACCACTCCATGCCAAGGTCCTTGGTATAATCACCAGCACCGAAGGACAGACGCTTGATCCGCGTCCCGGCGCGGGCGATGTCACGCGCCGCGTCTTGACCTTTCGCAGTTTCGATAATCGGCATGATATCGATCGAGCCGACTTCCATTCCACGCTCACGCTCGAGATTACCGACCAACCAATCGACCGAGCGCAGATCGTCGACGCTTTCCAGCTTCGGCAAAACGATTCCGTCGAGCCAAGGCCCGACAATCTCACGAATATCACCGTAGCAGAATTCCGTGTCGTAGGCGTTCACCCGTACATAGCCGCGACAACGGCGCGGATGTTTCAGCGCTTCCACCGCAACCGCGCGAGTCGCCGGTTTTTCAGAGATGGCGACAGCGTCCTCAAGGTCGAGAATGACGACATCGGTGCCGGATACGAAAACTTTTTCGACTTTGCGTGGATGATTACCGGGACAGAACAGATACGTGCGATTGGCTTCCATACGGACCTCCCAATGTTGGACCGATTAGCTACCTAGCGTCTCGTAGGAAAACTCCAAGCGGTACGTGTGCCGATCCTCGGGATGATCACTGACGGAGACTTCGAGCACGCGACCGTCGGTCGCCGAATATTGCCGAACCACGCGCAAAACAGCGGTACCCTCCTCGATCTCCAGCTGTTCGGCTCGCTTTCCGCTCAACATGCAAGCAGACAGCTCCAGTTCAACTTTTTGGACCTTCTCATCGAAGACTTCCTCCAGAATCTTATGGACCGGCCGATCATCTAGGCCGATGTACTCTAAAAGTCCGGAGAATTCAGGCCGGATGTATATCTCAGTCCAGCAAAGTTTGCGCCCGGTCTCCGTCTCACTTCGCAAGCCACCCAGGCGCACTATCCTGGACCCTTCCTCCAAATCGAACCAACCCGCCAATTCAGCATCCGCCTGAAGCTCAATCATCTCCGAGATATCCAACGCCGTGCCGGCAGCGTATTGCAGCAATCCTTCAACGGTTTGAAGGGTTTGGACATAGGCCGTAGCCGGCTCCAACGCCTTAACAATCGTCCCAATCGCCTTGCGCCGCTCAACCAATCCCGCCGCTTCCAACTCCGCCATTGCATTGCGAATCGTGAACCGGCTAACGCTAAACCGCTCGCACAAATCCAACTCCTTCGGGAACAAACCACCGAGAGAATAAACCTCGCCCGCTAGTTCCGACCGCAGGATTTGTGCGATTTCACGGTATCTGGGCACACGTTTGCTTGGCCTTCTGGCCATTCCGAAGCGCCTTTGTTTGCGTTAACTGCGCCGAACTATGGTGACAGGCGTATCTTGTGTCAAAGTAGCGCCAAGACCTACAACCGTAGAAGGAACCGGACCAGCTTCTTGGTGCGATCCCCGAAAAGAGAAGCGGTATAAAAACTCCCAGCAACTCGCTTCGTGACTTCGCTTTGGGTCGGATAGGGCGCAATCGCACTCGCCATTGCACCAATTTTCAATCCCTGACCGACGGCCAAAACCCAAGGAAGTATGAGTTCACCGGCATGCGGCCTTACGATACAGGCGCCGTGTATACGGCCCTTACGGTCCGCAATCACCTTTATGAACCCATCGGTTTTACGCTCCGCCTGCGCCCGGTCGTTCTCGCCGAACGGCCAACGCAAGATCCGGATACTGTCGCCAAGGCGTTCCTTTGCCTGATCTTCGGTCAAACCTACGTTCGCAAGTTCGGGGTCAGTATAAGTCACCCAGGGCACGGCCTTATAGTTCACCTTTGCCGGTAGTTTGAACAACGCGTTGCGGATCACAATTCCCGCGTGATACCCGGCAACATGGGTGAATTGGAGTGCCCCCGCGACATCACCGATGGCGAAGACGCGTTTATTGGAAGACCGCAGTCGCGCATCTACGTCGATACCCTTGGGGGAATATTTAACGCCCGCGGCTTCAAGGTTGAGCCCGTCTAAATTCGGACTGCGCCCGGCTGCCACCAACACATGACTTCCATTAATACGTTCGGACACGCCATCAGCGTTGATGTCGACGACAACACCCCCTGCTTCTTCCGACACGCCGACAATCTGCACGCCTTCGCGCAATTTAACATCCTCGCGCTGAAGTTGTCGCCGCACGACCTCGGCGGCTTCCAGATCGTCCTTCGCGAGAATACTGAACATTTCCAATACGGTGACCCTCGCGCCCAAGCGCCGATGCGCTTGCGCCAATTCGCACCCGATTGGACCACCACCAATCACAATGAGATGCTCCGGGCATTCTGTAAGATCAAAAAACGTCTCGTTCGTGAGATACGGAACGTCGCTCAAGCCCGGGATCGGCGGAACACCGGCGGAAGAACCGGTGGACACCACGAAATATTTGGCACGAACCGTGACGTCTCCAGCCATCACTTCGCGCGGCCCGGTAAAACGACCGGTAGCTTGTATTACATGGACACCCAATCCTTCGAACCGTTCCACAGAATCGTTCGGCTCAATCGCGCCAATGACGGCGTGGACGTGTTCGCGGACCTTCAAAAAATCCACCTCGGGTACACAGGGTTTGATCCCGAACACTTCGGCCGTCCGGAGCTCCTCAGCCTTATGGCCCGCCGCGATCAACGCTTTCGACGGCACGCAACCGTAATTCAGACAGTCTCCGCCCATTTTCCCACGCTCTATCAAGACAACGCGGGCACCCATTTGCGAGGCACCGGCAGCGACGCTTAATCCGCCCGATCCCGCGCCGATCACGCATATATCGGTCTCAACCGTTTCTGTCGTCATCATCT
>CAXAGK010000441.1:0-3655 GCA_963968305.1 uncultured Rickettsiales bacterium
GTATCGAGAAATCGGCGGTAGCCTTCGACCAACATAGGTAGAGACCGCATTCAGGGTGCCCTTCGCTTCATCAGATTTGTTACTTAATACGCAAAATGCCGCATTCCGGATGTTCGAACAACCGGCGAAATGGCTGGATACGGAAGACGAAGCGCATAGCTCTATTGTTTGAATGAATTCATCTGGAGAAACAGCATGATCGTTGGCATTGAGGTCGGCGGAACGTTCACCGATTTGGTGATGGCGGACGGCGATGGCAATTTGACGGTCCACAAGCTGCCGTCCACTCCGTCGGACCCGAGTATCGCCGCGGTCGATGGCCTCGAGCAATTGCTCAAATTGACGAATTCGCAGGCGAGCGCGGTCGACGAATTGCTGCATGGCTCCACCATCGCAGCGAATGCACTGATACAGCGCCGAGGTGCGCGGACGGTCTTGCTGACAACCAAGGGGTTCCGGGACGTTCTCTATATCCAACGGCAAGACAAAACCACCGTCTACGACATGTTCTACAGCAAGCCGGAACCGTTGCTGACACGGGACAAGGTGCTGGAGGTAGATGAGAGGCTCGACGCCTCAGGCGCCGTGGTCGCCGCGCTCGATGAGAAAGCAACGGCAGAGTTAATCGACCGCATCGTCGCAGAACACACACCCGATTCAATTGCTGTCTGCCTCCTGCACGCGTACGCCAATCCGGTGCACGAACTCTTAGTCGGTGAGATCATCGCCACGCGTCATCCGGATATCCGCGTTTCGCTCTCCTCCAACGTCGCACCAGAGCATCGCGAGTACGAGCGCACCAGCACGGCAGTCATCGATGCCTATATTGGCCCCGCGGTAGACCAATATCTAGAACGTTTCGGAACGCGGACCTCGGATCTCGGAATCGCCGGAACACCGCTGATCATGCAATCGAACGGCGGTGTCGTACCGCTTGACACCGCCCGGCGGCGGGCGGCGAATATGTTCGTCTCCGGCCCCGCGGCGGCAGTAACCGCGGCATCGGAAGTGGCGCAGCGCGAGGGCGTACTCGACGTCATCTCCATCGATATCGGTGGCACCAGCTGTGACGTCTGCCTGATTACCGGCGGCCAGGCGCAAACGACGATGAAGGGCACTTCCGAATTCAGCGTCGACGGCCTGCCTTTGAACGTGGTGATGACGGACATCGTGACCATCGGCGCCGGCGGCGGCAGCATCGCGCATATAGACCCCGGCGGCATGCTGCAGGTCGGACCGCAGAGCGCTGGCGCGGACCCAGGTCCCGCCTGTTACGGCAAGGGTGGCGAAAAGTTCACGATGACCGACGCCATGCTATTGCTGGGTTTACTGGATGCATCCACTCCATTGCCGGGCGATATTACCTTGCGCCCGGACCACGCCAAAACGGCAGCGGGGGAGCTTTGCGCGGTCTTCGGGTTGACGCCACTTGAGTTGGCGGAGCGGGTCTACCGGATCGCCATCGCCAATATGGCGCAGGCAGTGCGGCGCGTCAGTGTTCAGCGCGGATTCGATCCCCGCGACTATGCCTTGCTGCCGTGCGGCGGCGCGGGTCCTTTGATTGCAGCAGCCCTGGCGGCCGAAGTTGGCATGACACGTATCTTGGTGCCGCCGCACCCCGGCATTTTCTCCGCCTTGGGACTGGCGGTCGCGGATATCCGCATCGACTACGTGCGGGCCGACGGTGCAACCTTGCTGGCTGATTTATCCGCCGCTGAGCTATCGGAGCGCGTCGGTGATTTGAATGGGCGCACGGAAGCGGAATTCGCGAGCCTCGGATACGCCGCGGGCGACCTCACATTGGATTTCGCCGTCGATATTCGCTACGTCGGACAAGGCTATGAAATTCGTGTACCGTTTGAGCCCGGTGAAATATCCGACGGACCCGGCATCTTGATCGCGCGTTTCCACGAGATGCATCAACGTCAATACGGCCACAGTTTCGAGAAGAGCAAAGTCGAAGCCATTTCCTTCCGATTGACGACGCGCCTGCCGCGCGATTTGGTCCTGGCAGCCCCGGCATCCGGCGGGACACCATCGGAAGGTCGATCGCGGCAGGTATCTTTACTCGGTGAGACAGGAGCCTACCGCACCTATCAACGCGACGAACTGCCCATAGGGTTTTCCGCGGCCGGGCCTGCCGTAGTTGTCGAATCCACCACCAGCATGCCGATCCCGCCAGGTTGGCATTTCGAAGTAAAGCCCGGCGGTGCTATTATCGTGGCAAGGAGTGACGCATGACACAGCTCGACCCAGCGGATTTTAACGTCGTTACCGGCACCTTTAAATCGATCGCCGCCGAAATGGGCGATATTATGCTGCGTGCCGCCTATTCCTCCATCGTGCGGGAAGCCAAAGACTGCTCGACCTGCGTGATGGACGCGGACATGCGGACCGTCGCTCAGGCGGAAATGATTCCTATACATATGAATTCTCTGGCCGCCGCCGTCCCGTACGTGAAAGAGAAATACGACATCAAACAGGTGAAGCCGACCGAGGCTTTTGTCACCAACAATCCATACGAGAACGGCCAGCACCTGAACGACATCATCTTCATGTTGCCGGTCTTCTTCGAGGACGAGTTGGTCGCCTTTACCGGCAGCGTTTGCCATCACTTGGAGCTTGGCGGTGCCGTCGCCGGATCGAACGCCAATGCGACCGACCTCTATCAAGAAGGCATCATCATCCCGACCATGCGGATCGATCTGGAACGCGATCTAGGCGATGGTCCGGTGGAGCAGTTCCTGCGCGCAAATGTGCGCTTGCCGGATACGATTATCGGTGATTTTCATGCCCAAATCTCCGCTGTCTTGCGGGGCCGCCAACTACTGCAAGAACAGTTCGCGCGCTACGGTGTCGAGCTGGTGCATACATGTATGGCGGAAATGCAAGACTATTCCGAGCGCATGCTACGCGCCGCCATCGCCAATCTGCCGGACGGCGAGTATTTCGGCGAAGACCAACTGGACGGCCAAACCCTGGACAGCGCTCAATCGATGATCCGGGCCCGGGTCGTGATCGAAGGCGATGAAGCTTTCGTCGATATGACCGCCAGTGACGATCAAGTCACCTGGCCTATTAACGCGCCGGTAGCCTCCACCCATTCCGCCGTACTGACGGTCTTTGGATTGCTAGCGGGGCCAGGCGTGCCGACCAATGACGGCACCTATCGACCGATCAAGATCGAAACCCGCAAAGGCTCGATCCTTGATCCACACCACCCGGCGCCCGTGCGGGGCCGCATGTCATCGGCGTACCGGACGGCGTCAGCAGTCAAACGCGCGCTCGCCAACGCTGCGCCCGATCGCTTCTCCGCAGCCGGGAACGATACAACAAACGCTATCACCATGAGCCGAAAACTCGAGCGTGGTTACGAGATGTTCGCGGAAATCCTGATGGGCGGGAACGGCGCCGGGCCGGAGAATGACGGCGCGGAAGTTGTTGCCCAGATGCTGTCGAACACCGGCAATACCCCGGTCGAAGCCATTGAAATGGATCATGATTTTGTTCGAATTGCCGGATACGGATTGATCCAGGATTCAGGCGGTGCCGGCGTGCGACGAGGCGGCCTTGGGTTCCGGCGCGTCTACGATATTTTGGAAGACGGTATCTTGATCAGCACCAACGGCGACCGACACAACACGCCACCCTGGTC
>CAXAGK010000442.1:0-3614 GCA_963968305.1 uncultured Rickettsiales bacterium
CGGCAACTGCGCCGGGTCTTCGGGTAAGAATTCACTCATCGCCATACCCTTTCTATAAGGCCTATCGGCATATCAACTCTACTATTGTTCTTCCCTCGCCACGGCACGCCAGCCGATGTCGCGGCGGCAGAAGCCTTTTGGCCAGTCGATGCGGTCGATAGCGGCATAAGCGCGGGTTTGCGCTTCCTTGACCGAGACACCGCGCGCGGTGACGTTCAGGACGCGGCCGCCGGTGGCCAGGAGCTTACCGGTCTCGTCCCATCCAGTGCCTGCGTGGAACACCGTTACTGCGTCGTCCGCGTCCATCGCGGTGTCGATGCCCTTAATTTCCGTACCTTTCTCGTGATCGCCGGGATAACCCTCGGACGCCATCACCACGGTCAGCGCGGCCTCGTCGTACCAGCGAAGATCGAAACTATCGAGGACACCATCGGCGGAGGCGATTAGCGCCGGCAGAACGTCGGACATTAGACGCGTCAGTAGCACCTGACATTCGGGATCGCCAAAACGGACATTGTATTCAAGCAGTTTGGGGCCTAAATCCATCACCATCAATCCGGCGTAGAGCACCCCTTTATAGGCGCAACCTTCGGCCTGCATCGCGGCGACCGTTGGCTCGATAATCGTCTTCAGTGCCGTCTCTGCCAGCGCTTCATCCATAATCGAAGCCGGGCTATAAGCGCCCATGCCGCCAGTGTTGGGGCCCTTATCGCCGTCAAAGACCGCTTTGTGATCTTGCGCCGAGTCGAGCATCAGCACATGGGTGCCGTCGCAGATCGCAAAGACGCTGACCTCTTCGCCCGCCATGAACTCCTCAATGACGACCTCGGCGCCGGCCTCGCCGAAGCGGCCGCCGAGCAGCGCGTCGTCGACCGCGGCCAGGGCTTCGTCGATGCTTTGAGCGACCGTCACCCCTTTCCCCGCCGCGAGCCCGTCCGCCTTGACCACGATGGGGGCGCCTTGCTCGCGGATATAGGCCTTCGCCGCTTCCGCGTCGGTGAAACGGCCATAGGCGGCGGTCGGAATGCCGTATTTGGCGCACAGATCCTTCATAAATCCTTTCGAGCCTTCAAGCTGGGCGGCGGCGGCGCTGGGACCGAAGGCCTTGATGCCGATCTCATCCAGGCGGTCGACCAAACCGCCGCAGAGCGGTCCTTCCGGGCCGACAACGACGAAATCAATGCCTTCATTGCGCGCGAAGTCGACCAAAGCCGGGACGTCGTCCGCACTGATCGGCACGCATTCGGCCTCGGCGGCGATGCCCGCATTTCCCGGCGCGCAAAAAAGTTTGTCGCACAGCGGCGAGGCCGCAATCGACCAGCACAGCGCATGTTCCCGTCCGCCTGATCCGACCACTAAAATTTTCATCTTTTCCTCACTCAACTATCCGCAATACTTTTGCATCCGTGACCAAGCCCACTTATCATGGGCCCATAGCCAAGATGCCTGAAAACCCGACGACAGCAACCCAGAATTTACCCGAATACTCCGTCTCGGAGTTATCCGGCGCGCTCAAGCGCACGGTCGAGGATTCATTCTCCTATGTGCGGGTCCGGGGCGAAGTTTCCGGCTTTAAACGTGCTGCCTCCGGCCATCTCTATATGACACTGAAGGACGACTCGGCGGTGATCGACGGCGTCTGTTGGCGCGGTGTTGCGGGACGGCTCTCGATTCAGCCGGAAGACGGGTTGGAAATCATCGCGACCGGCAAGCTCACGACATATCCGGCGCGCTCTAAATATCAGCTGGTTATCGAATCGATGGAACTGGCCGGTGAAGGCGCACTCCTCAAATTACTTGAGGAGCGGCGCAAGAAGCTCGCCGCCGATGGCCTCTTCGACGAAGACCGTAAACGAGAGCTACCTTTCCTGCCCGACGTGATTGGCGTCGTCACTTCGCCGACCGGTGCCGTCATCCGTGACATCCTGCACCGCCTGGCCGACCGATTTCCCCGCCACGTGTTGCTGTGGCCGGTCCTGGTGCAGGGCGACAAAGCCGCCGACCAGGTCAGCGCCGCCATTCGCGGTTTCAACAGCCTGCCGGAAGGCGGCGACATTCCGCGCCCGGATCTGCTGATCGTCGCGCGCGGCGGCGGCAGCCTGGAGGATCTCTGGTCCTTCAACGAAGAGAATGTGGTGCGGGCGGCGGCTGAGTCCCAGATTCCACTGATCTCCGCCGTCGGGCATGAGACGGATTGGACGTTGATCGATCATGCGTCGGACAGGCGCGCGCCGACGCCGACAGCAGCGGCTGAAATGGCAGTACCGGTCCGCTCCGACCTTTTAGCTCAAGTCCTGGATGATTCGCGCCGCATGGTGAGTGGATTCGGGCGATATATCGGCGAGAGGCGGATGCGCCTCGAAGGGCTGGGCCGTGGGCTGCCGGATCCTATCTCAACCCTGCGCGGCCACGAGCAGCGGCTCGACGATTTAACCGACCGCCTAACATTGAGCTTGCGCAATGAAGACCAATTGAGGCGGCAGAAAGTCGGCAACCTCGCGGCACGCCTACGCAGCCCGCAACAATTAGTGAACGACGCGAAGGACTGTTTGGCCCGAGAAGCGAAAACCCTGCACGTAGCCTGGTCGCATTTCAGCCGTCAGGCGCAAGATCGCAGCACCCGCGCGGGGGAACGCCTCTCACCGCTTTCCCTGGAACGGCAAATTCGCGACGGCGGCGCGGTACTGGCGGAACTCGACCGGCGCGGTAGTGCGGCCGTCTCGCAACACGTTAAGGAAGCGAAAAACCGCTGTGGCCGTTTTGCGGATCTGCTCGAGAGCTATTCCTTTGAGCGCGTCCTCGAGCGCGGCTATACGGTCGTCCTCGATGAGAACGCAAGCCCCATCACCGCGGTGTCGGCACTCAACCCGAAAGACGCCGTGGAAATCAAGTTCGCCGATGGCAGCAAGAATGCGATTATCACGTCCGAAACAGCTGCATCCGCAAAACCGAAGAAGACCAAGCCGGGCCCATCAGACAAACGACAAGGCAGCCTGCTTTGAAGGCGTGCCTCATCCTCGTGTTGGTGATCCTGTTTGTGGGCGAAGTTCGCGCGGATGACTTACGCCTGGAAGGCAAATTCGTGCAGGGCGGGCTCGTACAAGGGACGGTGCCGGCGGGCGCCAAAGTCACCTTCGAAGGACGGCCTGTAAGGGTCTCTGCGAAGGGCCGGTTTCTGATCGGCTTCTCCCGCGATGCGGGGCCCACATCGTCACTCGCGGTGCGCATGCCGGACGGGCAGCAGATCAACAAGCCGCTGAAAATTGAAAAACGGAAGTATCAGATCCAACGTATCGACGGCCTGCCGCGGAAAATGGTGACCCCGCCAAAATCCGTCTACGACCGTATTCGCGCGGAAAATGCCACCATCGCGAAGGCCCGCGCGAAAGATACGGCCGACGACCATTTCGAAAGCGGCTGGATATGGCCCGCACAGGGGCGCATTTCCGGCGTCGACGGCAGCCAGCGGATTTTAATCGGCAAGCCGCGCCGCCCACATTTCGGCTTAGATGTCGCTGCACCCGTCGGAACGCCCGTGGTCTCTCCAGCGGACGCCGTCGTGGCACTCGCGCATCGGGACATGTATTACACCGGCGGCACTCTAATTCTGGACC
>CAXAGK010000443.1:0-3610 GCA_963968305.1 uncultured Rickettsiales bacterium
TGAGTGGCGGGTAAGTTATCAAAGTCGCGTCGGCCCGCTTGAATGGATTAAGCCGTATACAGAGGATGAAATTCGATTGGCGGGAGTCGAAGGAAAGGGGCTTATTGTAGTACCGATTGCCTTTGTTTCCGAACATTCTGAAACATTGGTCGAACTCGATATTGAATATCGCGAATTAGCGGAAGAGGCCGGTGTCACGTCTTATACCAGAGTAGGAACTGTTGCGGATGATAATTTGTTTATCAATGGATTGGCTGATCTCGTAAGTGGTGCTCGATCGCGAAACGCTGTCCTTTCCGGACCTGAAGGGCGTCGTGTTTGTTCGTCTGATTGTGAGCAATGTCCGATCGCGGAATAGGGTAGCTCATGTTCGAGTGGGTTTTGGTACTTCACATCATTTCGGTTATATCGTGGATGGCAGGTTTGCTGTACTTGCCGAGGCTGTTTATCTATCACGTGGAGGCGAAACGCGGCTCCGAGTTATCGGAGACATTCAAAACCATGGAACGGAGGCTGCTCCGGGCAATTATGACGCCTGCGATGATCGCGTCTTGGGTTTTTGGTTTATGGTTGGCCTATATCACTGAAGCGTTTTCAGAAGGTTGGTTTCACGGCAAGTTACTTTTGGTGATTTTGATGTCGGTAGCGCACATGGCAATGGCGCGCTGGCGGAAGGATTTCGAGCAGGACAATAACGTGCGTAGTGCCAAGTATTTTCGTATTGCGAATGAGGTTCCAACACTGTTGATGATCGCAATTGTTGTGTTGGTGGTCGTTAAGCCGTTTTGATTTACGGTTTAATTTCGGGAATTGGACTTTTTATTAGTCTATAATTCACTTGACCTGAGCGCGACTTTGTGGCCGTTGAGGCCTGCAACGGGCGTCAGTCTGGCGGCCTAAGCGTTCCCTTTCCTTTTCGGATGTACCGCCCGGTCCACTGGCGGTTCGCGAAAGCCCTAAGCGCTACGCGGCATCCGGATTTTTCCAAGCGATGGTAAAATGACCGCAAAACCAATTCACCTCCAAGACCTGAAAAAGAAAACTCCGGCTGATCTTCTTGCCTTTGCCGAGGAGCTTGAGGTCGAGAATGCGAGCACGTTACGCAAGCAAGATATGATGTTTTCGATCTTGAGACAACTAGCAGAGGATGAAGTGCCAATCGTCGGCAATGGTGTTTTGGAGGTATTGCAGGATGGGTTCGGTTTTTTACGTTCTCCCGAAGCGAATTATCTGCCAGGCCCGGACGACATTTATGTGAGTCCGAGCCAGGTACGCCGGTTTGGCTTGCGCACCGGAGATACCGTGGAAGGGGAGATTCGGGCGCCAAAAGATGGCGAACGTTATTTCGCCTTGTTGAAGGTGGATAAGATTAATTTCGATGAGCCGGATAGTGTTCGCCATCGCATCAATTTCGATAACCTGACACCGCTTTATCCTGAAGAGCACCTCAATCTGGAAGTTGACGAAGACGTCGCCGACGGTAAGAAACGGGATAACACCTGCCGAGTGATCGAATTGGTGGCGCCGCTTGGCAAAGGGCAGCGTGGTTTAATCGTGGCGCAACCGCGGACTGGTAAGACGGTGATCATGCAGAATATCGCGCATGCGATTACCAGCAATCATCCGGAAGTTTATCTGATCGTCCTGTTGATTGATGAACGGCCGGAAGAAGTGACCGATATGGCGCGGTCTGTGAACGGTGAGGTCGTTAGCTCAACTTTTGATGAGCCTGCCGTGCGTCACGTCCAAGTTGCTGAAATGGTGATTGAAAAGGCTAAACGCTTAGTTGAGCACAAGCACGACGTGGTCATTTTGCTGGATTCGATTACTCGGTTAGCACGGGCCTATAACACTGTGGTGCCGAGCTCCGGCAAGGTTCTTACCGGCGGCGTTGATGCGAATGCTCTGCAGCGCCCGAAGCGTTTCTTCGGCGCTGCGCGTAATATTGAGGAGGGCGGCTCGTTGACGATCATCGCGACAGCTTTGATTGATACTGGCAGCCGCATGGATGAGGTTATTTTTGAGGAGTTCAAGGGTACAGGTAACTCGGAGATCGTGTTGGACCGTAAGCTATCCGACAAACGGACGTTCCCGGCGATCGATATCCAAAAATCTGGTACGCGTAAGGAAGAGCTCTTGGTGCCTGCAGGGACCTTGGCGAAGATGTGGGTCTTGCGCCGCATTCTTACGCCGATGGGCACGACTGATGCTATGGAATTCTTGATTGAGAAGTTGAAAGATAGCAAAAATAACAATGACTTCTTCGACGCGATGAACCAGTAAATTCGAATTTATCGCGCCTGTCATCCGGGTTGATGAGGGGCTGGTGTAAAGATGTAGCCCAATGGAACGGCTTCGATACGAGACGGAATAAAATACCGCTGGGTTAATTTGAGAGTGGAACAATCCGCTCTCTACGACGTAAAAGAAAAGGCCCCGCTCCGAGGAGGGGGCCTTATTTTTAAGCAAATTTTACGCGTTTAAATCAGACTTCGAGAATGGTCGAGCCGGTGGTTTTTCGGGCTTCCAGATCGATATGCGCTTGTTTTGCGTCTTTTAGCGCATAACGCTGATTGATCTCGATTTTAACGCCTTTCTTGACGGCCCCGAACAATGCCCGCGCGGAGGCGGCGAGATCGGAACTTTTTGCGGTGTAGGTCATCAACGTTGGCCGCGTGAAGAAAAGGGAACCCTTTTGCGCTAGGATGCCGGCATCGAACGGGGGAATGGGGCCCGACGCATTGCCAAAGGACACGAAGGTTCCAAGTGGGCTGAGACAATCGAGCGAGCCCTCGAAGGTGGATTTTCCGACGGAATCGTAGACCACTGGGACGCCTTCGCCCTTGGTGATACTTTGCACCCGTTTCACGAAATCCTGCTTGTTGTAGTTGATGACATGATCGCAGCCGTGAGCCTTGGCGAGTTTGGCTTTGGCAGGGCTGCCGACGGTGCCAATGACGGTGGCGCCGAGCTGTTTCATCCACTGGCAAGCGATTATGCCGACACCGCCGGCGGCGGCGTGGAACAAGACGGTCTGTCCAGCTTTCACTTTGAAGGTTCGCCGGATCAAATATTCAGTGGTCATGCCTTGCAGCATCACGGCTGCGGCTTGCTCGTTAGATATCTCGTCGGGAAGTTTGACGACCCGGTTGGCGGGCATGACACGGGCTTCGGTGTAGGAACCCGGAGGGCCGGAAGCATAGGCGACCCGGTCACCGACTTTGAGGCCTTTGACGCTTTTGCCGACGGCTTCGACGGTGCCGGCGGCTTCCATGCCGATTCCGTGGGGCATCGCTAAGGGGTAGAGCCCGCTGCGGTGATAGACGTCGATATAGTTAAGGCCGACATGGCTTTGATTGAGGAGGATTTCGCCACTTTTCGGTTTCGCGAGTGGGACGTCGACCCACTTCATGACACTGGGCTTTCCTTGTTTTTGAATTTGTATAGCTCGGGGCATAAAGCGCTCCCTGGAATGATGTTGAATATTAGCCGAGGGTTTCGGCGGCGAGATTGGTTGTCGCTAGAGTATCTCAGCGTTTAGCACGTTGTCACGGCGCGTAACCCGCCTCGCGGCTGCGACGCTTCCTTTCCGTTGCCGCGCCCTCCCCGC
>CAXAGK010000444.1:0-3605 GCA_963968305.1 uncultured Rickettsiales bacterium
TTTTTTGGGTGCCGCAGCGGGCACAAATATCCGCTGCAGAACGTATCTATTTCTTACACTCGTAATAATGCGTCTCGAACATGATACAGCCTGACCGCGAGGCGAACGGCCCGTGCAATATGCCGCCAGGCCGGATCGCATAAGTTGGTGCGGAGAAGATTTCGCCGCCTTCACCGTTCGCATCGCATCCCACCACAAGGTCGCCGCTAAACAAGAAGACTTCCTCCCAATGATCATGGACGAAGGGTTCATTCGTGTAGGCGCCCGCCGCAATGCGGATGAGGCGGGTGCGATGTCCGTGCTTGGCGTCTTCATCCAGATCGCTGGAAAGAATCTTGCGCGTGCAGCCTTTCGGGTAGCCCGGAATATCCTCCCAGCCATTCTCCATATCGATTTCGTAAAATTCATTATGTTCGCGAGGCATGTTGTTTTCTCCTTTAACGGGCTTCTCGGCTCATTTGAACACGCGGCGGGCGGGCTTCCGGATCAACGATCACGTCGATGATACAAGGCTCACCCGATGCCAGTGCCTCTTTTAAGGCGCCTCCGAATTGGCCGGGAGTGTCGACGCGAAATCCCCGACACTCGAACAATTTGGCGAGCTTGGCGAAATCGGGATTGCCGTGATCGACGCCGATAACTGGACCGAAAGCCTCGACACGCTTGCGCTGTGACCCGAGACGAAAATTGTTGAACACGACCAACACCGCCGGCAACCGTTCCCGGGCCATTGTCTCGAGATCACCGAGCTGCAGCATCAGATCGCCATCGCCGACGCAGGCGATGACCGGTTGGTTCGGACGCTCCCACTTCGCGCCCATCGCGAGGCCCAGGGCACAACCCATGGCACCAAGCCGGGTCGAGACCAAATGCGTGCCTGGCGGATCGACTGCCGCCATGAAGCCGTAGAACCCGTGATCTCCCGCCCCATGGGTGAAGATCGTCTCTGGTGGTTGTTCGAGCAGGGCAGCGACGATCTCCTGTGGCTGCACCTGCCCGTTGTCGGGCTCCGACGCGATCCAGTCGGCACGCCAGGCCGCATATCGCTGGTCGAGGGATGCTGCCCAATTTCGACGTGCGTCCGGCACATCTAACGGCGTCCTTTCCAATGCTTGATTGAGTGCTTCCGTGAACGCCCTTGCGTCCGCGACAGCAGCGACTGTCACCGGATATTCGCGTCCGATCGCCGTCGGATCGATGTCGATTTGAATGAGCGGCGCACCTTCCGGCAGTAATTCGCCGCGTGAGGTTTGCAGATCGGACAAGCGAGACCCGATGGCGAGCACCAAATCCGCTTCCCGGATGGCGTCGCCGATTGGCTCGTAGCCGATGATGCCGGACGCGCCGAGCACCAAGGGGTGAGTTTCCGGCAATACGCCGCGCGACGTTGGGGAATTGACGACCGGTGCCAGAAGAATTTCGGCGAGTGCCAGGATCGCCACCCCCGCGCCGGAATAATTGGCGCCGCCTCCAATCAAGATGACGGGGCGCTCCGCGTTCCTCAATAAGTCGACCACCTGGGCAACCGCGTCCGGATCAGGGAAAGGCCGCAACATGGGAGCGATGGCCTTTACCGGTGCCGGCACATCCCCCTCACCCAAATCCTCCACCGAGACATCTATCGGAATATCGATCTGTGCCACGCCAGGCTTGCCGCTAACACTTTCCCGGAGCGCGTCCCGCACCGCCGCAACCGCTTGATCAGGCCGCTCGACACGGGTTTGAAATTTTACGAAATCGCCGACCGGTTTCTGGACGTCCAGTGTTTGCCACCAACCGTTCTCCATCGCCTTTCGCTCTTGTGTCGCGCTCAAGACGACCATCGGCGTCGAATCCAATGCAGCCGACGCGACCCCAAGGCTCGCAGCCAAAAGGCCAGAACCACCATGCACCATCAACACGCCAGGCTTACCGCTGAGCCGTGCCGTAGCATCAAGGATCGCCGCCGCCACTTGTTCGTGTCGAATGCCGACGTACCGGGCTTGGTTTTGGGACGCGAGGGCAGAGGCGTAAGGTGCCGAGGTCGAACCCACCATACCCGCGAAATGTGTCACCCCCGCCCCGAAGAGTTGCTCCAATATCGCTTCATAAACTTTCATATGGTCGCTCCCAATCACGCTTAAGCAAGACACTCTAGGTAGCCGTTTCAAGTCACCTCGCCAGTAGCGTGGCAATTTTACCATACCGCGCTTAAATCATTCCTAGGGGGATACGATTACAGATGGATTGGTATACAAAGCGGAAATTCGGCGATCTCGCGGATGATGCAGCGCGCAAATACGGCGACCGGGAAGCATTGGTCTTCGAGGGCGAGCGATACAGCTTCGCCGAACAAGCCGCGGAGATCGACCGCGCCGCGAAAGGATTGATGGCGGCCGGCGTGGAGAAGGGCGAGCATGTAGCGCTTTGGCTCAATAACCGGGCCGATTGGATATTCATCGCCTTCGGCCTCGCCAAGATCGGCGCGGTTATGGTGCCGGTCAACACGCGGTTCCGCACCAACGACCTGGACTACGTCCTGCGCCAATCGGACAGCAGAATGTTGATCACCCACGATCAATCCGGGCCGATCGACTATCTGGCCATGGTGCGTGAAGTCGTCGATCTGCCGGACCGTGACGTGGCGATCGACGACCCCAATTTTCCCAAACTGCGCCGTGTGCTCATTCTCGGTGATCCGGGTCCCGGCGGCGCGGCTGCATGGTCGGCAGTAACAAAATTGGGCGAGGGTATCACCGACGCGGCATTGGAGCGGTGCGCCCAATCCGTCAACCCGGATGACCCGGTCATCATTATGTACACGTCGGGCACGACGGGATTTCCGAAAGGGGTCGTGCATTCTCACAAGCTGATCCGAAATATCGAGGATCGTGGTTTCCGGGCGGCGATCGATTCCAACGACACGATCCTGAACTACCTGCCGCTCTTTCATGCCTTCGGCTATTCGGAAGGCGCCCTGATGTCGCTGATCACTGGTGCCCGTCAGATTGTGACAGAAACATTCGATCCGGACGAATGCCTCGACTTAGTGGCGCGGGAGTCGGCGAGTGTGATGCACGGGTTCGAGGCGCACCTCAAGGCCCTGACCGAAGCGCAGGAAGCCAAACCGCGAAACGTCTCCAGCTTGCGGGCCGGACTGTTCGCGGCGGGTATGCACAGTGCGACACCTGTGGTGAAACGCGGCAATCGAGTGTTGGCTCCCCTCAAATCCTTCACCGGCTACGGGATGACGGAAATCTGGGTCGGGGCCGGGATCGGAGCACTCGACGACGACGAAGAGAGCCGATGCGCCTCCTCCGGCACAATTGGGATGGGCTACGAGTTACGCATCCTCGATCCGGAGACCGGCGCGGCGCAACCCGTCGGCGAGCCCGGCGAATTGCAGGTCAGAGGCTACAGCCTCATGCTAGGCTACTACAGAAAACCAGAAGAGACGGCGGCGGCCTACGATACTGACGGATGGTTCAAGACCGGCGATTCCGCTGTCTGGCTGCCCAACGGCTACATACGGTTTCTCGGCCGCTACAAGGACATGCTGAAAGTCGGTGGTGAGAATGTCGACCCGATGGAAGCCGAAGGATTGCTGATGGAACATCCGGAAGTCC
>CAXAGK010000445.1:0-3603 GCA_963968305.1 uncultured Rickettsiales bacterium
GGCAGTTGGGGCTGCGGTTGGATCGGCGACCGCTACCGCAAGAAATACGCGCTCAGCATCCTCTATACGTTCCGCTCGTTGCTGATCGTCGGATTTGTTCTGTTGCCTATTACGCCGCTGACCATCGTCATCTTCTCGGCGGGCGTGGGACTAACGTGGCTCGGCACCCTGCCCCTCGTCAGCGGAATCATTATTGACGTCTTTGGCATTCGCCACATGGCGATGCTGTTCGGTGTCGTCTATTTCAGCCACCAATTAGGCGCCTTCAGCGGCGTCTGGCTCGGCGGCATTATTTTCGACGCCACGCAGAGCTACGACACGATCTGGTGGATTGCCGTCGCGCTTGGATTCACGACGGCCCTCATCCACCTGCCGATCGATGACAAACCGCTTGCGAGAATGGCGGAAGCGTAAACGACCGCTTACTCAGCGGCCTCGGCTAGCCGCCGGCGGGCCCATTCGCGTTCCTTGTCGCGCAGGAAGCGGAAACCGTAGGCGCGCTCGTATTGGGGCGGCGAGCTTGTCTCCACATCCAACGCAGCGGCGGCGCGAACCGCCCAGTGCGGATCGAACAACAGGCCGCGCGCCAACGCCACCATGTCTGCCTTACCGTCGGCGACGATACTCTCCGCATGGTGCGGATCGTAAATCATCCCTACCGCCATGGTCGGCATACCGGTTTCCGCGCGAATCTTCTCGGCAAAATCAACTTGATACCCCTCGCCCAGTTCCAGACGCGTATTCCCGGAGATACCGCCGCTAGACGCACAAATATAGTCGCAGCCGAGCTCTTTTAGTTTAAGTGCGAAGACAACGGAATCTTCCGGTGTCCAGCCGTGCTCTTCCCAATCGGTCGCCGAGATCCGAATGCCCATCGGTTTCTCTTCCGGCCAGACCGCGCGCATTGCCGCAAACACCTCAAGTGGGTAGCGCATGCGATTGTCGATTGGCCCGCCATACTCGTCGTTCCGCGTATTGGCGATCGGCGAAAGGAATTCATGCAGCAAGTAACCATGCGCGCCGTGCACTTCGATCATGTCGAAACCGAGACGGTCGGAGCGCTTCGTGGCCTCGACAAACGCGTCCCGCACCACATCCATTTCAACGCGGTCCATGCTTTGTGGCGTGTGCCAACCCTCACCCTGTGGATTGGCGGAGCTACTGATTGTCTTCCAGGCTCCAGCACCTTCCTTCAGCGGATCACGGCCTTCCCATGGGCGATGGGTCGAGGCCTTTCGCCCGGCATGCGCCAGCTGAATGCCCATCTTCGCTTGGCCGTACTCACGGCAGAACCGCATGACACGGCCGAGCGCCTCCTCGTTATCATCGCACCAGATACCTAAGTCCTGAGCAGTGATCCGACCCCGCGGCTCAACCGCCGCCGCCTCGGTGATAACGAGACCGATGCCTGAGGTCGCGAATTGTCCCAAATGCATCAAATGCCAATCCGTGGCATTGCCGTTGTCGGCGCTGTATTCGCACATCGGCGAGACGATGGTGCGGTTGTCGATGGTCATACCGCGCATTGTGAAAGGAG
The DNA here is from genome assembly GCA_963968305.1 of uncultured Rickettsiales bacterium. Taxonomy (GTDB): domain Bacteria; phylum Pseudomonadota; class Alphaproteobacteria; order UBA8366; family UBA8366; genus UBA6544. The sequence goes on from CAXAGK010000445.1 coordinate 1,538, forward strand.
AGAACAATTGGCTGCTCATAGAAGGTTTCCGTTACTATTGCTATGATTTGTCGAATATGTAGCCCAAGCACTGACGTCGGCCAAGTCCCAGAAACGGCATAGCCGACTGCGTTATTGAAAGCGCGGTATAACCTTCTCGCCGATCAGCTCAATCGATCGCATGACCTGCTCGTGAGTGGTAGTTCCGGCCTGCATCATGAAGACCATTTGATCGAGGCCGATTTCCGCCCATCGTTCGACGACCCGCGAACAGGTGTCAGCATCACCGCCGACGACCATCGCGTCGTCAATCAGCTCTTCATCTGTCCGGTCTTTGACCGTCGCCAAGACACCCTTAATTCCGGCAGCGGAGCCAAAGCGCAAACGATTCAATTCCGCATCATTCTGGCCGTAATACCAACGCGCCGCCGATGTCGCGATGCCACGCCCGGTCGCATCGTCGTCGTGACAACAGGTGATTGCGAAAGCGCCGGCGCTCGGGTTGGCGTACTGGCCATCCCAATCGTCGGGACCACTCGCCTTGACCTCCCGCCAATAAGCGTCGACTGCATCCTTCGCTTCTTCCGGCGGCAACCGGGTCACGCCAATGACGCCGAGGCCCCGTTTTGCCGCGCGGGCCCAAGATTCTAGATTCGAAGCGGCAGTCCACAATGGCGGATGCGGTTTTTGAATAACCCGTGGCACGACCTGGCGCGACGGCAGATCGAAGAACTGGCCCTTAAACCCTGGGAAATGCTCATGCTCGAACATGGACATCACCGCCGACACGGATTCGTCTGCATAAGCACGTGCATCTTCGCCGCTCACGCCAAACCCCTCGGTGATATATTCCGCCGTGCCGCGACCGAAGCCGAACTCGGCACGGCCTTCGCTTAAAATATCCAAGGTCGCGACCCGTTCCGCCACATGGAACGGATGATGACACGGCAGTACGACGACCCCAAAGCCAAGCCGGATGCGTTTGGTGCGCTGACTAATAGCTGCCAGCATCATATCCGGCGCGGCGCTGTGGCCGATCTCGACATAGAAATGTTGCTCGGTAATCCAGATGCGGTCGTAACCCGCTTCCTCCGCTTTCACTGCCTGCTCGACGGCGTTCCAATGCCCTTCCCGTTCGGTCGTCTCCGACCACGGTCTCGGCATTTGCAGTTGAATCATAAATCCGAACTTCATTCCATCCTCCAAGGCTTGAATAGCGGGAGCATAGGGCTTCAAGCTTAATTGCGTCTAATGCATTTCATGTATAGTATTTATTACAATTATGCATAGCTGAGATTGACATGGATTTCCGAGACCTACGGTATTTCCAAGCCGTCGCCGAGCAGGGCAGCTACAGCCGCGCAGCGGATGTGCTGCGTATCTCACAGCCCGCCCTCAGCCGTGCCGTCCAACGCCTCGAACTTGATTTAGATGTCTCCCTCTTCGAACGACACGGACATGGCGCACGGTTGACGGAATCCGGCCGCGCCTTGATCGAACGCGCGAACGGTCTGTTGCGACAATTGGAGCAAGCCCGTGCCGAGGTTCGCGGCGGAATCGGAACACCCTCGGGGGTGCTGGATTTCGCGGTGCCGCCGGGTGCCGCGACCTATCTTGTGGCGCCGATCATCACGGCCCTACAGGCCGCCTACCCCAATGTGTTTTTGCGTGTCCACGAAGGATTCAGCGGTCAGCTCAGCGATTGGATTGCACGCGGCCAGGTCGACCTAGCCTGTATTCACGATCCCATTCCAATGCGCGGCGTCGCCGTGACACCCTTGGTCGACGAGGAATTATTTCTGGTCGGCCGCGATCTTCCGTTGAAGGGCCCGTGTGCTCGGATCAAGGACTTGGCTGATATCCCGCTCATCCTACCAAGCCATGCGCATAGCCTGCGACGATTGATCGACGGATTGGTCGCGGAGAAACGGATCACCCTGGACCTCCGAGCGGAAGTCGACGGGCAACCGATCATCAAACTCTTGCTGAGAGAAGGTGTCGGCGCATCCCTCTTGACCTGGGGCGCGATCCACGAAGAAGTCGAACGGGGCGAGCTGACCGCGCTGAAATTCAAGCCCTCGCTACGC
>CAXAGK010000446.1:0-3602 GCA_963968305.1 uncultured Rickettsiales bacterium
GTCACGGGCATAGGCGACAAGTTTCTGTCGAACACTATGATCAGGCAGATCAACGAGACTATCGACGTAATTCGCCAATGCTACCACATCAACCGTTCGCAACATCGCCCGAACGTCCCCGATCCGGACCGGCGCCATCGAAATTGTCCGGAATCCAAGTCCAATTAACGTCATCGCCTCAACGAGACTCCCAGCCATTTCACCACATAGCGAAATATCAACCTCCGCCTTATCCGCCGCCCTTACAAGGTGTCGCAGCATCGATAAAAGGCTTGGCGACAAAACATCGTACCGATCGGCAACCCTTGGATTTCCGCGGTCACTTGCGAATAGGAATTGGAACAAATCATTGCTACCCACGGATATGAAATCGACCCGTTTTAACAGCGAGGGCAGCTGCCACATGAGTCCAGGAACTTCCAGCATAACCCCGACCCGCAATCTTTCTGGTGTGGTGCCGCCGCGCTGTTTTTCACGTTGTATTTCTATTTCCAGAATTTCTTTAGCCGCCTCAAACTCTGCGACTTCCGCTACCATCGGGAACATGATCGAAAGGTCGCGGCCATTTGCAGCGCGCATTAACGCCCGCAACTGCTGACGCAGCATCGATGGTCGGTCAAGCGCAACACGAACGGCCCGCCATCCCATATTCGGATTTTCTTCGGCGACGTCATGGAAATAGGGCAACTGCTTGTCACCCCCAATATCCAGAGTGCGGAACATGACCGGCTTGCCATCAGCAATTTCATAGACGTTGCTGTAAAGCTCGGTTTGCCCTTCAACGCCGGGAAACTCCGCCCGCACCATGAAAGGTATTTCAGTGCGATACAGCCCGATTCCATCCGCGCCCGTATCCTTCAGCTGTTGCACATCGATCAACAAACCGGCGTTCAAATTAAGTGAAATACGTTGACCATCGAGTGTAACCGGTTCTTCGTCGCGCAAGGTCGCATAGAGACGCCGACGTTCGGTCTTTGCCTGGATCGTATCCGCGACCATTTGCTGGATGTCTTCTCCAGGTCGTACGAATACCTGGCCATTGTCACCATCAACAATCACCGGGTCATGCGGATCAATACGCGCCAGAAGATCTGTTATGCGGCCGACTACCGGAATATCGAGAGCGCGCGCGACAATCGCGACATGTGCCGTCGCCGAGCCTTCTTCGAGAAGCAATGCTCGCAATCGATGAGGCTCATAGTCAAGCAACTCCGCCGGCCCCATATTCACCGCCAGCAACACAACATCATCGGGCAGCGCCGCATCACCGGCAGCCGTTAAGGGCGAGCCACTCAAATGCTGTAATAACCGGCGAGCCAGATCCTCAAAATCATGCATCCGTTCACGGATGTAAGGAGCGGTCGCCATATTCATTCGTATTCGGATGTCATCCTGAACCTTCTGAACGGAAGCTTCCGCCGTCAAGCCACTGGCAATTGCTTCGCGCAATCGTCGCAACCAACCGGCATCGCGCGCCAGCAGATGATAGGTCTCCAGGACTTCACGGTGCTCGCCGCGTTCTGAAAGCTCAGATGCCGAGAATAAATCCTCTATAGCATCCTGCATCTCACTGAGCGCGATATTCAACCGTTTTTCCTCGGCATCGGGATCGTCAGCAAACATTGCCGGAATGTCGACACGGGGCTGATGCAACACCGCTTCGCCCATCGCGATTCCGGAGTTAATCCGAATGCCCGTCATACGCAGCGGGAGGATGGCATTACCTTCCGCGGTAATTTGTTCGCTCGGACCAACAAGATCACCGCCAGCAATGAGTTCGGCCAGCACGACGACAATCATTTCCAGCGCTTCTACTTCTTCTTCGGTGTATTCGCGCTTTGCCTTGTTCTGGATGGCAAGTACGCCGCGCACCCGCCCACTGCGCAGGATGGGGACCCCCAAGAAAGAATGATAAATCTCCTCGCCGGTTTCAGGCCGATAGGCAAACTTTGGGTGCGCCTGCGCATCAGCGAGGTTTAAAGCCCTGGCATGTGCCGCAATATCACCAATCAATCCTTCGTCGACGCGGAGCCGCGTTTTATGAACGGCGGATGGGTTGAGCCCATGGGTCGCGAACAATTCCAGCACTTCGCCAGCGCGCAGGACATAGACCGTGCAAACCTCTGCCACCACTTCAGAAGCGATGACTTTGACCAACTCATCCAGGCGTTCCTGTGCCGTGCCATGGCCGGACATCACGCCCTGAACACGCCGAAGAAGCGGTCGTATCGCTGTGCTAACCGATTGCGCCATTACCCATCGCTGTCTCGCCGCCACCAAGGGCAGCGCATATCCTACTCGGCGTCTAAGCCATACGCAGTGTGCAAAGCCCGCAAAGCGAGCTCGGTATAATCCTCAGACACCAAAACGCTGACTTTGATTTCGGATGTTGAGATTACCTGAATATTGATACCCTTATCGGCAAGCGCCGTGAACATACGCTGTGCCACGCCAGCATGGCTTCGCATGCCGACACCGATCACGGAAATCTTCACGACATTAGAATCCGACACCAAGCGTTCATAGCCGAGCGATTCCTTATTCGATTCCAGGATTGCCGTGGCCCGCACGAAATCTTCTTTAACGACGGTGAAGGTCATATCTGTCGCCTTGCCGTCTTCCGAAACATTCTGGACGATCATATCGACATTGACGCTGGCATCTGACAACGGGCCGAATATAGCTGCGGCGACACCCGGCTGATCTGCAACGCGAACTAATGTGATTTTTGCTTCGTCCTTGCTATAGGCGATACCACTCACAACTTCCTGTTCCACGATTTCACCCTCATCTAAAACCAACGTTCCCTCGGCGTCTGAAAATGACGACCGCACCTGAACCCGAACATTATAGTTCATTGCCAACTCAACTGACCGGGTTTGCAATACCTTGGCACCAAGCGATGCCATTTCCAGCATTTCTTCGTATGTAATTCGATCCAGCTTGCGGGCCTTGCCGACAATCCTTGGATCGGACGTATAAACCCCGTCAACATCAGTAAAGATATCACATCGATCAGCATTGAGCGCCGCCGCAAGCGCCACGGCGGATGTATCCGAGCCACCCCGGCCCAACGTTGTGATTCTGTTATCCGAGGCGATCCCCTGAAAACCGGCCACCACAGCAACCTGCCCCGAGGAAAGGCGTTCTGATAATGTGTCCGTTTCAATTTCTGTGATGCGGGCCTTGCCATGCGCATCGTCTGTTCTGAGCGGAATCTGCCAGCCAAGCCAAGACCGTGCATCGACACCAATTGTCTGTAGGCATAACGCAAGAAGACCCGCGGTAATTTGTTCCCCTGCCGCGACGACCGTGTCGTATTCCCTTGCATCATACAAAGGCGCAGCCTGAACCGCCCAGTCGACAAGCTGGTTCGTTGTCCCCGACATCGCGGAAACCACTACGGCAACTTCACTTCCCTGATCAACCTCGGCCTTGACCCGTTGGGCCACAGCCTTAATACGGTCGATATCGGCAACTGAAGTGCCACCAAATTTCTGGATAACCCGTGTCATCTCGAAATCCACCCGAAAAATGCTGGCATCCGGTTCCAGCCTGTTATGCCAGTCCGGCAAGCAACAATAATGTTTTGATCCTGCGTG
>CAXAGK010000447.1:0-3592 GCA_963968305.1 uncultured Rickettsiales bacterium
ACCATCGCCATAACCGCATAGCGGCCTTTCGTCGTCAGTCTCACGATTTAATCTCCCAAAATCGCGGGCTTCATTACGGAGTATATAGTACAGCTTTAGGGTTTGGTTGCCCCGGATTTTAACTCATTTAAACATATTAATTTTTTGGCAAATCCGGACGCGAAGAATCTGCTTCGGGATACTCGGAAGCCTCAATTGATTCGGCCCGCTTTGCAGCGTCTGTCTCCAATTCTTCCACCCGCACCTTTAAAGTCGTGACCTGTTCCATCAGTCCTTCCAAAGCTCGGGCAATGGGATCGGGGACATCGCCGAGCGGCGTTCCGTAAGGTGAGAACTCAGCCGACCGACTACCGCTTCCGCGCGGGATGGCGCGCCCAGGAATGCCGACGACGGTCACCGCGTCGGGCACGTCCTTCGTCACCACGGCATTTGCGCCGATCCGCGCGCAACGCCCGACTATCACCGGTCCCAGAATTTGCGCGCCGGAGCCGACAATGACGTCATCTTCCAAGGTCGGATGGCGTTTTTGTTCCCGCTGACTGTCGGAATCAATGGAAGGTGCGACACCACCCAGTGTCACGTCATGATAAAGTGTCACCCTATCGCCAATCTCGGCGGTCTCGCCGATGACAACGCCCATTCCATGGTCGATAAAAAAACCCTTACCAATCACCGCGCCCGGGTGGATTTCAATTCCGGTAAAAAATCGTCCGACCTGGGAGACGAACCGGCCAAACAATTTTAAGTTCCGCCGCCAAGCCCAGTGAGCGGCGCGGTGCAGGACGATCGCGTGGAATCCGGGATAGCAAACCACGATCTCAACCCAGGACCGTGCCGCTGGGTCGCGTTCTTTAATGCCTTTGATCTCCATGCGCATTGCCTTAAACATCGTGCGGGCCACCTATTTATTTACTGAGACCGCTGGGTATCCCGGTCCAATTTAATTCTATTTCAAGGATCGCAGGCAAGAACCTTAATTTGCGGGTTTCTTACCGGGCGACTGTTGGATATAGATATGCGGCCTTTCCGGGTCAACCGGGTCATGAGTCGATTTGTTGACAGTCGTCGGCGATGTGATTGCGAACCGAGTTGTGAATTAAACATCAATTGAAGCGACGGGAACTATGCCAGAAGTCATCATTAACGGTCCCGACGGAAGACTGGAATGCAAGTATCAGCCGGGCCGCGAGCCAAACGCGCCGATCGCATTGATGCTGCATCCCCACCCCCGACATGGGGGGACGATGAACAACAAAGTTGTCTATACGCTCTATCAGATTTTCCTACGCCGCGGTTTTGCCTGCATGCGCTTCAACTTCCGGGGTGTCGGGCGATCGCAAGGATCGTTCGCGCGCGGAGAAGGTGAATTGTCGGATGCCGCGGCCGCACTCGATTGGCTGCAAGGCTACAACGAGAATGCGTCACAATGCTGGATCGCCGGATTTTCCTTCGGGGCGTGGATCGGCATGCAATTGCTGATGCGGCGTCCCGAAATCACATCCTTCGTATCGGTAGCGCCACCCGCCAATATGTATGACTTCAGCTTCCTGGCGCCCTGCCCGTCGTCCGGTTTGTTCTTATCCGGCGATAAAGACGACATCGTTCCGGCGGATTCGATCGAAACTCTGGTCGGGAAATTACGCCAACAGCGCGGCATCGAAATCGATCACCACACGATCGCCGGCGCCAATCATTTCTACCATGATCGCCTGGGCGAGATGGAAAAATTGGTCGGCGACTATCTGGATACTGCGATGGCCCCCAAGCCTGAAGAGGTGGTCTCAGACTAACCTTTGTGACGATGCAGAATACCGCCCGTTGTCGGCGCGGCTACGCCCGTCGTTTCTGGAAAACTGGTCGGTAGGTTTTTTAGTTTGCGCACCGCGAGGTAGGCGAAGGCTTGTGCTTCGATCGCATCACCGTCCCAACCAAGGGCCTCCATCGGCTCCACCGGAACGCCCAACGCTGAACCCAACCCCGCCATTAGGGCAGGATTTCGCCGTCCCCCGCCGCATACGACCCAACGAGCCGGTGGGACGGGAAAATAATCAAGCGACGCTTTGATGCAGCCAATCGTAAAAGCCGATAGCGTTGCTGCACCGTCCTCGACCAGCAGCGGTTCCGCTAAAGAGGTATCGAACTCGTTACGGTCCAAGGATTTCGGTGGCATTCGCTTCAAATAAGGTGTCTTCAGCATCCCTTCTAAGACCGCTACGTCAATTTCTCCACGCCGCGCCATCGCACCGTCGCGATCCATCGGTTTACCCGTGTTCTTATATGCCCAATCGTCGATTAACGCGTTACCGGGCCCAGTATCGAAGGCGATCAGTGCATCGTCTTTTCCAATCCACGTGACGTTTGCGACACCGCCGATATTCAATACCGCGACAGGTTTTTCGAAGGCGGCCATCAACGCTGCATGAAAGATCGGCGCCAGAGGAGCGCCCTCGCCGCCGCCCGCGATATCAGCGGATCGGCAGTCGGCGACCACATCAATACCGCATTCCGTTGCCAGTAATGCACCATCGCCAATTTGCCAGGTAAAGCCGCGCGCCGGCTCATGATGAATGGTATGCCCGTGAAATCCGACGACATCTACGGATTCTGCACTGACCCCTGCGCTCTCCAAAAGCCGTCCGACGGCTTTGGCATGCAGCAAGGTTAATTCCTGCTCCACTGCCGAGATTTCCGTATCCACCTCAGCACGTCCCAATATCGCCCGGACACGGTCCGCGCATTCCGGCTCATAGGGCATCGAATGAAATGCCAACCGGTCAATTTGATGGACGCCGTCGGTGTCGATCAGCGCCGCATCCACGCCATCAATTGACGTCCCGCTCATTAAACCAACCGCTAGCAAATTCGTCTCCTAATCCCAATCTGTCCACGCGTTGTGGCACTCATGCTATTGTGCTAATTGGTGCGCCCCTTCAGCAAGCATACACGTCGTGGCGATCATGAGCGAAGTAAGATCCGAATTCCTGCAAACTGTCCAAAATCGGGGATATTTTCATCAAGCGACCGACTTGGAGGCACTAGACGCCTTGGCGCTCGAAGGCGGCCTCGCCGGTTATATTGGATTCGACGCGACGGCTTCCTCATTGCATGCGGGCAGCCTGGTCCAGATCATGCTCTTGCGCTGGATGCAAAAATGCGGCCTAAAACCGATCGTCCTGATGGGCGGAGGTACGAGCAAGGTCGGCGACCCGTCCGGAAAGGACGAGCAACGCAAACTGCTGACCTCCGAAGACATTGCTGCCAATATTGTCGGCATCAAAGGTGTCTTTGAGAAATTTCTCACTTTTGGCAACGGGCCGACCGATGCCGTCATGGTGAACAACGCAGACTGGCTCGATCAGCTGCAATACATCGATTTCTTGCGCGACTACGGACGGCATTTTTCGGTCAATCGGATGCTGACATTCGATTCCGTCAAACTGCGATTGGAGCGCGAGCAACCACTCTCATTTCTCGAATTCAATTACATGGTGCTGCAATCTTACGATTTCCTGGAGTTGTCGCGCCGCCACAATTGTCGCCTGCAACTCGGCGGTTCCGATCAATGGGGCAATATAGTCAGTGGTGTCGAATT
>CAXAGK010000448.1:0-3578 GCA_963968305.1 uncultured Rickettsiales bacterium
ACCATTCGCGCAGAAATGAGAATAGCATCACCGCTGATGCCTGCCGGTAGTGCCGATCCGTCCCAGCACTCTTTAAGCTGGCGAAGGGTGTCGACGACGGGAACTCCAAAGTTAACGGTCTTGACGATATCGGCAGCGACCAGCATATGTTCGCGAATTTGGGCTCGATCCTCCTTTGATATAACCTCATCCGCATTGAGTAATTCGCTCGAAACAAATGCTTTGCCCAAATTGACCAGGTTACCCGCCATGTCGATTGTTAGTTTTTGATCGTCATCTAGTCCTAATTCCTCCGCAACGAGAACGCCAATTCTGGACACGATTACCGCGTGGATGGTCGAGTATGGGTCTTTTTGATCGAGAAGTAATATCAAAGCGCGAGATAATTGCCGCATACCGGCCCGTCGTGCCTCCTGTTCGGCAACGAATTCGGTAATGTCGTCGGCAACAACCAAAGCGCCTCGTGGATAATTATCATCGGCTCTTAACGGTAAATGCGACGCACGAATTACTTGAAGGTCTTCGTTTTCGCCTGATCGATAAACCCGATGCGCCGGTTCGAAGTTCTCGATCACATCTTTATTCGTTTCCGAATATAACTTTGCCTTAATGGGGCCGACGACGCTCGTCATCGATTTGCCCATCATGTCTTGGGCCGTTGTTCCGGCATTTTTCGAAGCCGTCAAATTTGCAAAGGTATACTCCCCATATTCGGTGACGGCAAAAATTTCCGTCGGTTGGTTATCTGTTATGACGCGCATGAACTTGAGTATGTTCTCGAATTTGAGAGACGTTTCCCTGTAACTCTCCATCGCTTGTTCGGATCGGACCGATGCGCCGTAGCGCCAAACCGCGATAATAACAGCAACGAAAAAACACAACGCGACTGTACTGACAATTAGAACGGTACGCAGCCTGGATTCCGTGGCTTCTAACGCTTCATTCCTGTCTATCTTGTATAGCAGTGTCCACGGTACTGTCGCGATATCCCTGCTGACGACGAGAACGGCATTGTTTATGTAGTCTCTTTTTTCCCCAAAGCCGCCTGGAGTGTTAATTGCGAAAGCCGCCGCGAGGTCCGGCGAATCTGCCGTCAAGTTGTTCTTTAGCGGAGGCGTTCCATCTTGGCGTGGAGACAGATATTCAATAACGGCGCCTTCCAAACGCACGAGGAGTGCCTCGGATGATTGGTCGACATTCCCCGGCTGTTTTAAATTTGGATATAGCTCGTCACCGACTTCCTTGATGCCTACGATCATTCCAACTTGGTCTGTTGCCACTGTATTTCCCTGAACAGAAAAAATAGGGACAGTGAACCCCATGGTTGGGGTGCCGGAAACCCCATTATGAAGATCGATTAGCCCACGTTGGGCTTTCGGCAGTTTTTCAATTTCTTCTTCAAGCCATCCGACAATGGGTGGCATGTTTCTGGTTGCGACCAGTACACGGCCCTTCATGTCGAGGAGCGCCAAACCGGAGAGGCCGACCTGCGCGACGTTGGCGTTCACGTCCGCGGTTGATTTTTTTTCGTCCGCGAAACCCGCATTTTCCGCGGTGACGGTAAGGAGGCTTAAAAGGTATTTAGCTTCTGCTTGAGCGGTTTTGTTTTGAGATGGGCTCGAACGGCCTTCCTCCATTGCAGACAGAATATCCATGGCATAGAATTGAAGTGATGAATTTTGGGCTAAATCGGTTAAAACTTGATACTGATTATCCAGCCATTCCTCAACATCTGCGCGCCGGCTATCCGCGACAATTCCCAGCCGGACTTGCCATGCAAATTGATTTCTCGAGCGTTCATCTTCGATAAATTTATAAATTAGGCCGCCGGAACCAAGCACACCAACCACAATCACCACTATCCACAAATAAACTGATCGAGGAATTTTTAATTCCGAAATAAAGCTCATGGTTTGCCCCTTGGTTTCCAGCGTATTCTTTACGCACAATACTACTAATTACAGTTGGTGCAAAATCTTAACTATCTCAAAATAATTCATACGGATCAGTGGGATTGAAAGTATTGTTGTTTCCCGTGACTGGTGGCTCAGCCAATTTTCAATGTTGTCCGAAATAGCAACGACGCCAACGTATTGGAGTAAGTGGTATAAGAACTAAGGCGAATTATAAGGAGTTAGTGTTCACGGTTGACGACCCACTCGACACACGTGCTTGCGCGAAACGCGGTAGGCATTTGATTTGCTGACACATTGCGGGGAACCTGAGATACCTCCATAAGCGGGGTATATTGTAACGTGAATGTTGCAAATAAATTGCTAAGAAGTTAGGCGCACTAATATTCATTAGTGACAGAGATTTTCAGCCTTGTTGCGTACACGAGGGCGTGTTGTGATCTGGCGTTTGCATGTGTGGCCTTTGTTGTTTATGTATAATTTTTATAACCAATCATAGAGGTTTAGAGGATGTTGAGACCCCATTCCGCGCCGATATGGTTATTTGTTTTTGCATTGACCCTCGGCTGTGCCTCATTTGCGCACGTGGACGCGGAAGCTGCAGTTAAAGAGAAGTATCCAAAATTATTTGGAAGTACTGCGCGCCGTTTTCGGAGTATGAAGCCGTTCCACAAGTGGACGGGGTTGCTGACACGAAACGAAAAGGAAAGGCCGATCGATGGTCGGCCGTGCGATCCCGCCTTTCATGACGAGTGCGAACTCAGTCAATGGACAGACTTCCTGGATTCGATCCGCGATGAGGATGCGTTTGAGAAGATTACGGCGATAAATTCCTATCACAACCAAGCCAAGTATTTGACCGACCAACTCAACTGGAAACAAAAGGACTACTGGGAGACGGTAGCAGAATTTTTTGCTCGAAATGGTGATTGCGAAGATTTTTCAATCGCAAAATACATGTCGTTGCGCGCCGTTGGGTTCAAAGCATCTGAGGTCCGACTTTTAGTTGTACAAGATCTCAACCTTAAAGTGGGGCATGCGATTTTAGTCGTGTATCTGGATGGGAAGGCCTACGTCCTTGATAATCAAGTTAACGAGGTGATGGAAGTCAACAGAATTCGCCATTACCGTGTGCAGTATTCGATCAATGAAAAGTATTGGTGGCGGCATCGTTACCGTTAAGTGGTGGTATCGTCGCAGTTAACGGATAAGGTCCAGCGATATTGTTTTCGGAGCTGACCCAGATAATCATCTCAGATAATGCTTAACCCAATGTCTTGTTTGAGTTAACTGGATTGACGCGTCACTGTTGTTAAATCGCCATTCGCATTCCTTCAAATATAGACCGAATTGAGCCTTTGGAACGCCATTGAACTTGGGCATATGACGCCTCCTTTGGTTCCAAAAACTCTTTATTCCATTGATGGGGTTTCGGGCATCGGAGAAGAGCTTGGAATGGTTAATTCGGAAGTGATGAAAGTCCGAGACGTCCAACACGTTATAACCCCGCCAACTGTCCGAATAGACGATGCTGTCGGGCACTACCTTGCGCTCAATGATCGGCATCAGGGGCGTGGATGAGGCATCGAGAATGATCTTCGTGTAAACCTTGCGGCCCTAAGATCAACATGCTGAATACCGGGATTTTGCCGGCCGCGCCCCGAC
>CAXAGK010000449.1:0-3575 GCA_963968305.1 uncultured Rickettsiales bacterium
GGGGGGTGAGATCGAACGCCGAATAAAGCCGGTCTCTGGGTCAGTCCATACCGTCTGATCGTGCTGGGTAATAAGCGATGTGAATTCACTTTCCACCATGGCAATGAGGCGCGACATAGTAAGTCCGAAAGCGGCGCAAAGTCGGCCTAAGACCGTCGCTGTTGGACTGACTTTGGTTTTTTCTAATTTGGATAAGGTTGCGCGGCTGATCCCGCAGATTGTCGACAATTCATCAAGTGACCATCCGCGATCGGTGCGAAGCGTCCTTAATCTTTCCGCCATTCGGTTGTCGAAGGAAGAGTCTGTTTCTGGGGTGTCCATATGTGGGAATATTTCCCATATACTGGAATTAGTAAGGGCAAAATCAAACGTGTCATAATTTTGGATGCTTTAAGTTGATCGCCCCCGACTTAGTTGACGAGTCATTGAATTCGAAGGACTGAAAAGACCATGAAAATACACCACGCCCCCAATACCCGTTCCGTCCGCGCCGTTTGGTTGATGGAAGAATTGGGTATCCCGTATGAATTAGAAATGCACAAACTCGGCGACCCGGCCATGCGGGCGCCCGAGTATCGAAATGTGCATCCAATGGGGCGGGTCCCGGCGTTGGAAGATGGCGATGTGACAATCTTCGAAAGTGGTGCCATCGTTGAATACGTTCTGGCGCGCCACGGTGATGGGAAGCTACGCCCGGCGGTCGATGCAGCGGAGTTTCCGGCCTATCTGCAATGGTTACATTACGCGGAAGGCATGATCATGCCGCCGGTCAACATCATCGTTGTGGAAACGATCCTGCTGCCGCCGGAACGCCGGAATGATGGTAATGTCGTGCGGGCGACTAAATTGCTAGGTCAGATGTTGAGCGCGGTCGACGCGCATATGGAGGGCCGCGAGTATCTGGCTGGTGAATTCTCCGGTGCCGACATCATGACCGGCCATGCTTGCACGGTCTCCCGGCGGTTGGGAGCGGACGTTTCCGACAAGCCGAATGTCGAAGCCTATATCGAACGCTGCAACGCGCGTCCCGCCATGCAAAAGGCTTGGTCGGTAACCTAGAGCCTATGCAGCGGTTACCGGACCGTCACCGACGACAGTGGTGCGATTCATCACGCGCCGCATGCCCAGATCATGAGGTGTCACGCGGTGCATGGTGCAGCGGTTGTCCCACATGACGATGTCGTGCGGTGTCCATTTATGGGAATAGACGAATTCCGGACGTTCGGCGAACTCCGTGAGCTCGGCGATGAAGTCGAGGGCCTCGGGTGTCGCCATATCTTCGACCGCTTCGTTGTAAATCGGACTTATATAGAGCGAGATCCGACCGGTCACGGGATGCTGTTGGGAGAGAGGTTGCCAGACAGGTGGCATCGAAGCCCGTTCCACATCGGTTAAGGGTTTGATCGGTGCTAGTTTCGTTAGGTGCTCGAAGTCGTGGCACATCTTCCGGCCATCGACTTTTTGACGGAGCCGGTCCGGGAGGGCTTCGTAGACTCGGTACATATTACTGAAGCAGGTCTCTCCACCGTCCTCTGTGATCTCTATGCCGTGCAAGATGGGGCCCATGGACGGTGTGGCGCGGTAACTGCTGTCTGTGTGCCATCGTTGGGCGAGAGAGATTTGCGCGACCGTCGGATGATCGGGCTGCATGAGCGCGCCCGTATCGTCCACATTCGAGACCCGAAAGATTTCCGGCGCATGCGCGGATTTAATAATCTTCTGATGGTGGCGCTCTAAATCACCGAACATTCTCGCAAATTCGATATGTTGATCGTCACTGATAGCTTGGTTGGGTAAAACGAGAACGAGATGTTCCATCCTTGCGGCATGGACAGCTGAAAATGTTTCCTCGGATAGGTCGCGCGTGAGATCGAGAGCCGTCACCTTCGCGCCCAATGCTGGATGCAACGGTTCTACGTGAATGTCGGTCATTCTCTCATTCCTGCGCGAACTCAAACCCCATGGCACGCGTATGGTAATAAAGGCCGCCGTCCTGGACGATCAGGAACATGGCGCGGCTATTGCCACTATTGTGATGCGAATGGAACGAGACGGCAGGCGTAATCGTCGTTGCCCACGGTGACCAATCCTTGCGTTTGCCGTCGACCATCGAATAGCAACCCGACCAAGGAGACGGCAACAAAATTATGCCGGTGTGGCCGCTGAACTGTACCGCCGGGCAACGAGTTTATGGCGAGCGTCAATGTCGGCAAAACGTTGCGGAAGGCTTCCTGTTGCTCGGAAGACAACACGATGGCGTAACCCGGAAGTTCATCTTCTTCCGCATGTTCGTAGAGATAATCGATCTGGTCTTTGATATCCTCCGCCGTGAAATGCACGACCTCAGTCGGTGCGTCGCCTCGGGCAGGGGGCTGCAATCCCTCGAAGGCGACTTGGGGTTCGTTGCTCACGACCCATAGCACCGCATCTTCGTCGCCCGCTTGATGGTTTTGCACGGTGCCGCCAGGAAACAGCATGATGTCTCCGGGCTTCCAAGTGATCTCTTCGCTATTGCACTTCGTCACGCCGTTACCTTGGATAACATAGGCGATGATACCGCTGGCGCGCGGTTCCATTGTGAGGTTTTCCTCGGCCCGGATGCGGGCATAGCTCGCCAGCACCAACGGCGAGGTCGCCGGGAATGCGCATTCAAGCTGATCGGAGATATCGCAATCGATGACGCTGGTATCCGTTTCCGGATTCAACGCCGTGGCAGGCGCGTCCACGAACGCCATGTCGGGAACTTCCGGCAGTTTGACGTTGAAGGCATTGCCGGAGTTAAAGAACCGAGCACGGCTCTGCGCCGCCGTTTCCGGTGCGGCTGGATGCTGCGGTGACATTTCCGAGACGCGAGGTGTGTGGGCGGTGTCAGACATAGTGGTCTCCTCACAACATGAATAGAAATAGATAGGTTGATCCGGCGGTTAGACCGCCATTGCCATACCGTCGGTCGCGGGGTCAGCACCGCCGTCCCATTCGCCGTCGACAATGCGGATCGCGTGAACCCAGGCGAAAGTGTAGCTGACTGGATGGCGCACCACCGGATAGCCCTGCGCGCGGAGGTCTCGTTCGGCGGACCGCAAGATACGGTTTGAAATTTCAATGTTGTTGGAGGTGGCTGCAATTCGCGGGGCCGACACCGCTTCCTGAGCGTTCATGTCGAAATCTAGCACGTTGAGTATGACCTGCAGATTGCCCATCGTGATATAGGTCGCCCCTGGTGCGCCCAGCACGAGAAATGGCTTGTCGTCTTTGAAAACGATTGTCGGAGAGACGGCGGTGAAGCGCGCCTTACCAGGGGCCAACGATCCAGAGCGACCGGGGCGGGGGTCGAATACCGTCATTGCGCCGTTATACATAAATCCAAGCCCGTCGGTGACGACGCCCGACGGCTGGCCGAGCGTATGGGTCATTGTTACACAATTGCCGTGCTCGTCGGTGACGGTGACTTGGGTGGTATTCTTGCTTTCTTGACCGCCGTTATTGAGGCGGGCGACGTCGGCCTTCTCACCGCGCTTGATCTTTTCTGCCATGCGCGCGGCGTATTCCTTCGACGTCAGTTCATCCATTGGAAC
>CAXAGK010000450.1:0-3573 GCA_963968305.1 uncultured Rickettsiales bacterium
CTCGATCCGGGCATGCCGCTCAGTGTGTTGGTGAGTGCCTCCCATAAGCTGATGGTCACGGAACCGAAAGAGGGTCACCACGGCATCACGCTGGCTTCGGGTGCGGTCGCGACAGATCGTGATTTCGTGTTGGAATGGACGCTCGAATCTCTGGCCCAACCTGAACCCACTGTGTTCGTCGAGGAAAGGGACGGCGCGGCCTATTTATTGGCGATGATTGTGCCGCCGAAAACCTATCGCTCGAACGAGGCGCCGCAACCGCGCGAGGCGATCTTCGTGATTGACACGTCCGGCTCCATGCATGGCGAGTCGATGCGCCAAGCACGCGATGCTTTGCTGTTCGGTCTCGAACGCCTGACCGACAAGGACCGCTTTAATATCATCTCATTCTCCAGCAAGCCGCGACGTCTGTTCACGGAAAGTCGGATCGCTGATACGCCGTCGCTTGATGTGGCACGCAATTTCGTGTGCTCGCTGCGGTCTGACGGTGGGACGGAAATCGGGCTCGCCTTATCGGAAGCCTTCTTGACGTCGGATGATGAAAAATCGCTCCGCCAGGTCATTCTGATGACTGATGGTGCTGTTGGAAACGAGCCTGCCTTGTTGGCGCAACTGCGCAAAGTAATGGGGCGAAGCCGTCTCTTTACTGTGGCCATCGGCAATGCACCCAACGGCTATTTCATGCGCGAGGCGGCGCGGATCGGGCGCGGGGCCATGTTGCATATCTCCGATATCCGACAAGTGCGCCGTCAGGTCACGGCATTGTTCGCCAAACTTGAACGACCTGTCTTGACTGATATCACGGCCGCATTCCCGCAGCCCGCCGCGACGCAAAGCCTGCCGTCGCCGATACCCGATCTCTATCATGGTGAGCCGATCGTGATGACCGCGCGGATACCAGTGGTGGAGGGCAATCTGGTACTGACGGGACAAGCCGGATCGGAAAAATGGCGGATCGTCGCGGTTATGACACAGGCGCGACCGGGCACTGGTATCGCGAAACTCTGGGCCCGTTCGATGGTGGATCGTGAGATGGGGCGTCTGCGTGAAGGTGTCGACCGTGACAAGGTGCGCCTCGCCGTTCTTGATCTAGCATTGCGGCACAAATTATTGACCGACTATACCAGCCTTGTCGCGGTCGATACACAAACCGCGCGCCCAAAACAGGAGGAAATGGCGGAACGCCGCATTTTTGCCAATCCGCCCGCCGGATGGACGCCGCCACCGTCGCCGATGAATAAAATCATGATGAAGCGCGATAACAATCGCGGCATGTTGCTGCGCATGGCGAAGACCGGGCCGGTGCCGACCGTCTCGCTCGGCGTACCCACGGCGACGCCCGCTTTCCTCTTGGCGCTGTTTGGCATTCTCGCGCTTTTGGCAGGTGGGTTGTGCTGGCAATTGCGGCGGCGGATCGCGCCGTGATCGGTCGTGTACTCTTCACCCTAACGGCATTGCTGGTCGGGGCGGGTCTGTATCTCACGGGTGAAGCGGCGTGGATCCATGCGAAGGCGAAGCTCGCGCAGTACTTGATTGCCGAGGCATGGGAGGAAACACAGGCGGGTGTCGTCGGCGCCCGTCCTTGGCCGTGGGCCGATATGACGCCTTTGGCGATCCTCGAAGCGCTGGCGCAAGGGATACGACAGGTCGTACTATCGGGCGCTTCGGGACGAAACCTGGCCTTCGGTCCGACTCATATTGATGCCAGCGCCCGACCGGATGCGTCGGGGACAGTCGTGTTGACCGGTCATCGCGATACGCATTTCGCCTTTCTGGAAAGTATACAACAGGGTGAAAAATTAACCCTGACGGACCGCTCCGGGACGCGCCGCGATTTCCGGGTCGAAAGCTTGGAGATCGCGGATTCCAGGACGACTGACCTGCGCCTCGGTGATGGCACGTCTTTGGTGCTGGTGACGTGCTATCCCTTCGATGCGATCGACGCGGGTGGGCCGTTGCGTTACGTGGTGACGGCGGTGGTAGACGGGCCAGCTTAGGTTTGGGGTGGACGTTCCAGGAGTTCCGCCGCGCGGGTCCGGTGTTCGTTGGTGATATGATCCGAGATGGCTCGCCATGCGGCCCAAAAAACCGCGATGTCGTCTGTGTAGCCGAAGCCAATAATGATGTCCGGAATCAAGTCCGTCGGCACTATGAAATAGGCAAGGGCGCCCAAGATGACGGCTTTTACATGCAGCGGGGTGTTACTGTCGCGCGAACAGTAATAGGCGGCGACCGCTTCCTCGGAGAAGGGAACCATTCCAACGGTGCGGCGCATTTTCTGCCAGAAACCACGTTTCACGATGCGCTCGTCGCTTTCCATCCGTGACATATCGAAACCGGGTGCGTCTTTTTTAACCATTTCCTTCATATGGGAACTCTGCCCCGGCTCTGCTATACCGGCTTCTAATTCACGATTTTCGATTGGGAGAATATTATGGACGCACAAGGATTGCCTGCCATCGTCACTGGCGGCGGATCAGGTCTGGGAGCGGGAGCTGCGCGCGCCTTAGCGGAAGCCGGAGCCAAGGTCGCGGTGCTCGACATCAATAAGGCGGCGGCGGACGAAGTCGCGGCGGAAATCGGTGGTGTGGCCGTCGAATGCGATGTCTCGAACGCGGGCGCGGGCGAAGCGGCTATCGCGGCGGCGCGAGAAGCGAATGGTCCGGCGGCGATTTGCATTAATTGCGCGGGGATCGGCACACCCGGCCGGATCGTCGGGCGCGATGGGCCGATGAACCTCGACCAGTTCGCCCGCGTCATTAACATCAACTTGATAGGCACGTTCAACATCATGCGCCTCGCGGCGGTGGATATGATGACCCGCGAAGCGAATGGCGGCGGCGAGCGCGGCATTGTCGTCAACACCGCGTCGGTCGCGGCCTATGAGGGACAGATCGGCCAGGCAGCCTATTCGGCATCCAAGGGCGGTGTCGTCGGTATGACGCTCCCAGCAGCACGAGAGTTCGCCCGCAACGGCATCCGGGTGCTCGCTATTGCACCTGGCCTATTCGCGACACCGATGCTTATGGGCCTGCCCGAGAACGTGCAGGAAAGCCTGGCATCGACCCTGCCGTTCCCGTCGCGTTTCGGGACGCCGGCGGAATATGCCTCGCTGGTGATGCACATGGTCTCGAACCCAATCATGAACGGGGAAGTCGTTCGCCTCGACAGCGCCATCCGCTTGGCGCCGACATAGGAGGAACACGCCGTCATTCATTCGAAGAGGCGTTTCTCAGGCCCTATTCCCGGACCGGTTTGAAATCGTCCGCGCGACGTTTGGCGGCGGCGCGTTCGTCGCTGGATAGGGTTTTACCGACCTTATCGCGGTTCTTAAGGGCAATGCCTTGGGCGTCGCCCTGTAAATTTCGGCGCGCAATCTCGTACCATTTCCAAGCTTCGACGGAATCCTTAGTCACCCCTTCGCCGGTGAAGTAGAGCGAGGCCAAATTGTTCTGTGCCGACGCATGACCTTGGCGCGCTGCCCGGCTGTGCCAGGCGAAAGCTTGGGCAGCGCTTTTTCGCACTCCTTGTCCGAACTGATAAAAAATACCGAGATTGAATTGTGCCGAGGAC
>CAXAGK010000451.1:0-3570 GCA_963968305.1 uncultured Rickettsiales bacterium
GTTGAATGAGCATGAGGATGAGATTGACGAGGTCGTCGGCGAATGGACCGCGCGCCATAGCGTTGAGGAATTGGAGAAGTTGCTGGACGACGCGGCGGTGCCGGCGGCCCGAATTTACACAATGGAAGACGTCTTTAACGACCCGCACTACGCCGCGCGAGAGATGATCGTCGAAGTGCCGGATGATGATCTCGGTACTGTCAAATTGGCGAATGTCGTGCCGCGCTTGTCAGAGACCCCGGGAGTTATCCGCAAGGCGGGCGGCCAGCCGGGCGTCGATACAGTGGCGGTATTGCAGGAATACACGAGCTTGAATCCAGAAGAAATTGCGGCGCTCGAGGCCGAAGGCGTCGTCTACTGCGGCGCGAAAAACAAAGAGGCGGGCTGATGGCTTTCGATGAAATGTACGATGAGTACGAGAGGCGCCGGGCCAAGGCCCTGGCGATGGGCGGGCCGGAACGGCTCGCGCGCCGCAAGAATGCAGAGCTTTTAAACGCGCGGGAGCGCATCGACTATTTGGTCGATCCCGGTAGCTGGGTTGAATCCGGCCTGTTTACCGTCTCGCATATTCCAGCCGAGCGCGAGTCATCGCCGGGAGACGGGAAAATCACGGGATACGGCAGTATCGAAGGGCGTGAAGCGGTTGTTATCTCAAACGATTTCACCGTGAAGGGCGCGTCCTCCAGCGTCGTTAATATGAAACGTATTGGGCAGATGCGCCGTACCGCGTTGGAGCGCGGCATCCCGATGGTATTCCTTGGAGAATCGTCGGGTGCCCGCATCCCGGACAATATGGGTGCCTATAACATGGGTGCCATCTTGGGTGGTGACGCGACCCAATACCGGCGATTGCGCGAGCAACCCTGGGCCTCCGCCATCCTCGGCATGGCGTACGGTTCGGCTACTTGGTACGGGTGTTTGTCGGACTTCAACGTGATGCGGAAGGGTGCCATCATGGCTGTCTCCTCCGAGCGTCTGGTCTCCATGGCCATCGGAGAGAAAGTCGATGGCGAAGACCTCGGCGGCTGGCGGATGCATACGGACACGACCGGCCTCGTCGACCTTGCGGTGGATACAGACGAAGAAGCGCTCGACGCGATTAAGACCTTTCTTTCATATTTACCGGAAAATCAGACGCAATCGCCGCCTGAGAAACCGGTTCCCGCCGGATCTGATGAAGCGGCGCGTGGCGTCTTGGACGTCCTGCCGGATAAGCGGACGCAGGTCTACGACGTGCGCAAAATCGTAGAGCGCCTCGCCGATAAAGGTAGCGTGTTTGAATTAAAGTCCCGTTTTGGCAAAACCGCGACCACGGCGCTCGCGCGCCTCGACGGCAAGACCGTTGGTTTTATTGCCAACAATCCGATCTTCAAGGCCGGTGCGCTGGACGCGGAGGGGTGCGACAAGTGCTGTAGCTTCATGGTGATGTGCGACAGCTTCAACATTCCGGTGATTTTCCTAGTCGATAATCCGGGCTTCGTGATCGGTATCGACGCGGAACGCCAACGCGCACCTGGCAAGATTATGAACTTCATGAACGCGTTACAGTTGATGACGGTGCCGAAACTAACGGTGATGATCCGCAAGAATTACGGCCAAGCCTATATCAATATGGGCGGCGGTAAGAACGCGGCGGAAGTGGCGGCGTGGCCGACGGCGGAAGTGAGCTTCATGGACCCGACCTATGCGGTCAACGTCGTCCATGGAAAGCCCGGCGTTCGATTGGAGGAGTCCGATCCGGAATTCTTCAAGGAAAAGTTCGAAGAATTCCAGCTCGAGAGTAGCGTCTACGACATCGCCGCCTCTTACGGTGTACAGCATGTGATCAAGCCCGAGGATACCCGCGATTGGTTGATCCGGATGTTCAAAGTGCACCGCAACCGGCTTTCCGGTGGTCTCAGCCAACATCTGCTTTCCAATTGGCCAACGACCTTCTAAGTAATTTCAAAACCACAGCAAACCAGAAAACGAGGACAACATGGCCCGCATTGAAATCGAATCCGATGTTACCGGAACCGTATGGAAAATAGAAGTTGCAGAAGGCGCAAAGGTCACCGAAGGGCAGACCTTGCTTATCCTGGAATCGATGAAGATGGAGATTCCAGTCCTCGCGAGCGATGCCGGAACGGTGTCGGAAATCATGGTCGCCGAGGAAGAACCGGTCGCCGAAGGCCAAATCGTCGTCGTGCTCGACGCTTAGACGAAAGCGCCAGCTGATGGCCTGGGACAAGGAGATCGAGCAACTGCACCACCGCCGCGAATTAGCGGAGGAACAGGGTGGTGAAGTCAATGTCGGTCGCCAGCATAAGGCGGGCCGATTGACGGTTCGGGAACGGATCGACTATCTAGTCGACGAGAGTTCGTTCCAGGAAATCGGTAAGACCACGGGTGTTGGTGAATATTCCGAGACGGGCGAGCTGACCGGTGTCACGCCGGCGCCCTATGTCTCGGGCCTCGCCAAGATCGATGGGCGGCCTGTCGTCGTCGGCGGTGAGGACTTTACCGTGCGGGGCGGCACGTCTGCAGGTCTGGATCGTCGAAAGGGCGGGCAAGGCGGTTTCAGCGAGGATTTAGCCCACGAATACCGCATTCCGTTGGTCAATTTGATCGATGGGGCCGGTGGCACTGTGACGTCGGCAAAGCGTCGCGGGCATGCGGTTTTTCCGGGTGTCGACAGTTTCGACCGATCTGTGGATTTGATGGGCGAGGTGCCTGTTGTGAGCGCCGTCCTCGGGTCTGCGGCCGGAGGGCCGGCGGGGCGGGCGATCCTCTCTCATTTCTCGATCATGGTGAAGGATACCAGCCAAGTCTTCGCGGCGGGCCCCGCTGTCGTCAAACGTTCGCTCGGCCAGAATTTGAACAAGGAAGAGCTCGGCGGTCCGAAGATTGCGGTCGACCAAGGCGGCACAATCGACAACATCGCCGAGAATGAGGAGGAATGCCTCGAGACGATCCGGCACTATCTCTCCTACATGCCGCAGAATGTTTGGGAACAGCCGCCGAGAGGCGATCTGGCTGACCCGGTTGATCGTTGCGAAGATGCATTGCAGGACATCATTCCCGAAGCCCGACGGCGTCCCTACGATATGCGGAAATTGATGGAGCTAGTATTCGACGAAGGCTCGTTGTTCGAAATTCAACCGCGTTTTGGAAAAGGTCTGATCACGAGTTTCGCCCGCCTCAATGGATATGTCGTCGGTGTTGTCGCCAATAATCCGATGATCTACGGCGGTGCGATGGATGTCGGCGAATCCCTCAAGCAATGTCATTTCGTCGAGCTGTGCGACACCTTCCATATCCCGCTTGTGTTTCTGGTTGATGTGCCCGGCTTCATGGTCGGGCTGGAGGCGGAATCGCGCGGTGTGATGCGGGCGGGCATGCGGGCCGTCTACGTCGCTAGTCAAGCCACCGTGCCAGTCATCACGTTGGTCGTTCGCAAGTGTTACGGGATGGCAGGGATGGCGACCTGTCAGCAACGCGGCGTCAATCTGAAACTCGCCTGGCCGTCTGCCGAGTGGGGCTCGCTGCCAGTTGAAGGTGGCGTCGCGGTCGCATTTCGGCGCGAGATTG
>CAXAGK010000452.1:0-3548 GCA_963968305.1 uncultured Rickettsiales bacterium
TGCGCGCGAATTGCCCGAGATCGACTGGCTGATCAAGATGCATCCGCATCAAGCCTATTACACACATGATCCCGAACCCCTCGAGACAGCCTCAAGCATCGCGAATGAAGTTGCCCATATTCATCTACTCGAAGAGGGAATGAATTCTGCAAGCCTGCCGGCATTCGTTGATTTTTTGATCACGATAGATGGTTCCGCGGGACTGGAATTCGCAGGATGCGGTATCCCTATAATCCTAGGAGGCCGAGGCTTTGTGGCTGGATTGGGGTTTAGTGAAGAACCCCAAAATATAGCTGAATATGCCGATACATTAGCACGAGGGCCTAAATTGGTTCTATCAACGGCCCAACAACGGCGCGCGCTTGCCGCTAACGATCTCTACTATCGCAGAATGGTCGTGAATTGCCGGTTTATGCCGGATATCAGCTACAATTCTTGGACCACTTTCGATGAAGGCGCGTTTTGGCAAGGCTATTTAGAAGCAATGGAAAATACGACCGCAGAAAACGACGAGATTTTTCAAGCCCTAAATCGGATGCTCGATACGGATGCACACACGACATTACGTACAGACGAAATTTAATACATTTCTTGAATATTCGCGTTCAATAGCCGCGCTAAGCTTTGCTATTTGAACCAAATATGCACTATACCATTGCTGCTGTGGAGATTTCGACTACCGCTGATCCAAGGAGACCTGAAACGTGCGAAACTCTAAGACAGTATTGATCGACCGAAACCCTGGGCGAAGTGCACAAACTGTAGGAATTGCGCGGGAACTCGGCACGGACATTGATCTTATTCACGAACCGTCCGTCGGTGTTGTTGGCAACAAAGGCGATTCGCAATGTTACCTAGGTGTCCAACGCAAGGTCGAAATCATCCATGACCGACTGCGCAGCCGGATCGGTAGCGAAGCCGGCCAACTTAAAATGCGTCTGGTTCAGCCGGAATACACGGTCGCCACTTCGGACGGCATGCGTAACGGCACTAAGGAGATGCGCTACTCTCTAATCGGCCGCGAAGTCACGCACGATACAATTTGCGAACATCTGAGCGCTAGTGGCCTTGAAGGTACGATAGCGGTTGTGGCATGCGACAAGCCACCCGTAGGAACCTTAGCAGCTGTCCTCGAGCATAATCGTCCGGCAGTAATCATGTCAGACGGGCCGATTCGTCCTGGCTTCGATGAAGTGACGAATGAACGGATCGATATCATCTCCGGTTTCCAAGCGGCCGGAAACGAAGACGAAGAGATGAAAGAACGGATCGCCTGCGCAGCCTGCCCTGGATATGGCAGCTGTGGCGGCATGTTCACTTACAATACGATGCAGACATTCATCGCAGTCGTCGGCCTTCAGCCGCTACACATGGTGTCCCCTCCGTCGGATGATGAACGCCGTACCAAGAATTTCCCCGACGAACTTATCGACATCTTGAGTAAGATGATTGCTAGCGGCCTTAATCCTCGGGACATCGTCTCCCGCGATTCCATCCGCAACGCGATGATTGTTGCGATGTCTGTCGGTGGATCCACAAACGTGATGTTGCACGCGCCAGAAATAGCACGCGCCGCCGGATATAAGAGTTTCAGCGACGACATCATGTCGCCAGAAGAATTCAATCACTTGTCCGAGAACATCGTCCCGGTCTTGGTCGACGCCCGCCCCTTCGGTAATTACTCGATGGTTGATATCGACGAGAAAGGCGGCATCCAAGTTATCGTGAAGGAATTGTTGGATGCCGGCCTCCTCAATGGTGAGACCATGACCTGCACCGGTGAGACGCTTGCACAACAGATTGCACGGCTGGATCCACCTGCACCCGATGGCACGGTCATTTACAGTGTTGAGAACCCTTATAAGCCAACGGGAGGATTGCGCGTCCTTGGCGGCAATCTCTCGCCGGAATACAGCGCGGTGTTAAAGCTCGCCGGCGTCGAGGGTGGACTGGACGATAACATCTTCATCGGCAAAGCTAAGGTTTTCGATTCGGAAGAAGACCTTCTGGATACGCTCGAACATAGTCCCGACAAATTCGAAAACCATGACATGATCATCGTGCGCTACGAAGGACCGAGTGGAGCTCCAGGTATGCCAGAAATGCTCGATTCGACGTCGCGTATCACAACACTGTGCCGTGAACGCGAGATGGTCGTGGCGCTGATGACGGATGCCAGATTTTCCGGTGGTTCCGTTGGCCTTGTTATCGGCCATGTCGGACCGGAAGCAGCACTTGGCGGTCCAATCGCTTTCGTTGAGGAGGGTGACGAAATTATAGTCGACCTCAATGCAAATGAACTCAATTGCACCCCCCTTTCCGATCCGGAGGTACTCCGCACCCGGAAAGCCGCTTGGGAGAAAGTCGTCAGAGATAACGGCAACGAGCATCCCTCGGTCGGAAACGCCGACACACGGTTACTGAATCGTATGCGCCGCTCAGCTGTCTCCGCGGTTTATGGCGCGGGTATGCATTCCGATCGCGTGCTTTGGGTCAGCGAACCGCGTGAGCCGGTCATCACATCATTCGTGCCGACCAACAAATTCAGTTCGGCGGACGCTTAAAAATACTGCTGAACGGCGTTTTGACCGGCTATAACGGTCGTCTCGCTTACAAAACGCACTGAACGATCCGGTCGCGCGCGTTTGCGCGCCGCCGCCGTGACTGCTTCCCAAGCCTTCTCCCTATCCGCTTCGGGACAATGCGCGATGTTTTTATCCAGAGACGACCGCTCGCGACGATACTGCACGTACTCTTCCGCTGATTTGAAATCGTAGACGACGCTCACAGTTTGGCTCTCGACATTGGAGAACCCGGCCCTGGCAAACTCTTGCTCCAAAGCATCCCGATCCGATAGCGCGAATGGCGTCCCCTTTCCCGTCGGGACCGGTGGCAGCCCTAGAGACTCCATTAGGACCGTATTGGTTAGGGTTTGCACCTCGGCTTGTTCCGGGGGGCCCCAGACGATTGCCGCGAAACATCCCCCTGGTCTCAACAATCCCCGCAACGCAGATAAAGTCGCAACCAAATCTTCGGCAAACATCAATCCCCAACGGCAAATTCCCGCATCGAAACCAGCGTCCTCGACAGCGATGTCGTTAAAATTGACCTTCGCAAAAGAGACATTGGGCAGTTCTAGCTCGGTCATGTAGCCGCGGGCGAACTCAAGCATGGCGTCGGCGCCATCGGTCGCCAGGACCTGCCCTGTTGGCCCTACACGGCGCGCGCAGGCCGCTGCCGTGTCGCCAAGCCCTGTGGCAAAATCGATGACGCGGTCGCCTGATTGTATGCCCGCCATATCGAGCATCGTTTCCGTCGCTGTTCGCGCTGCATTCTCGGAAATCGGCTGCCATTTCTTCCATCCGGCAGCAGTTGAATTCCAATCCCGTTTTTGAGTGTGTGACATACCGCAATGATACCTTTCCATTGTCGCTTTCACAATCGAGCATATGTGGTTGGTTCCTCTCCAATGAAATTCACACGATACTCAGGGAACGCTAATGTCATGGCTGGAAGTCAGATCGAAATCGCCGTCGAAAATTACGTCG
>CAXAGK010000453.1:0-3538 GCA_963968305.1 uncultured Rickettsiales bacterium
TGCTTGCCCGCTAGAGCACCGGGGCGAACGAACGCCTATACGACGCCTGCACCAAGCTTAACGATGCAGATCGTAAGGCGGATCGAAAAGGCTTTTTTCGCAGCATCCACGGGACACTCAATCATCTCCTTGTCGGTGATCGGGTGTGGATGGCGAGGTTCGAGGGTGGTACGTCACCATCCACCGGGCTGGACGCGCTCCTATTTGAAGAATTTGATGCTCTGAGAACGGCGCGGATGGCGGAGGACGAGCGGATAACCACGTTTGTCGAAAGCCTCGACGACGACTATATCGCCGGTTCGATAATTTATATCAATAACGAGGGGCGTCACCTGGAAGATCCGACACATTTATTGCTGACGCATTTTTTCAATCATGAAACCCATCACCGAGGACAGATCCACGATATGTTGAGCCAAACGGGCGTTGAAACACCGATATTGGACATGCACCGGGTTATAAACCCGTGAGCGCGTCGAAGCCGAAACTGAGATTGGCGTTGGTCACGGATATCCACCATGGCCCGCCGACGAAGACGAAGCGGGGAGACGAAGCCTTACCGCTGCTGCACAAGTTCGTCGATTTCGCCAATGATTGGGGCGCCGATTTAATGGTCGATCTCGGCGACCGAATCAGCGATAAGGATAACGCAACCGACCGCCGTCTGACCGCGGATGTCGCGGGGGCATTCCAGCGGGTGAGCATTCCGCGCCGCCATCTCGCGGGAAATCATGATCTTGAGTTCATGACTCGGCAGGATGGAGAGGAATTGCTCGGCACGTCGCTGACAAGCGAAAGCGTGGATATCAATGGCTTCCACCTAGTGTTTTGGCAAGCGGGAGTTAAATACGACCGCCAGGATGGATTTTCGTTGACCGACGGGGATATCCAATGGCTCGCCGATGACTTAGCCGCCACCGATCTTCCCGCCATTGTTTTTAGTCATGTGCCGCTAGACGGCGCGTTGATGACTGGTAATTTCTATTTTGAGGCTAACCAGCATTGTTCGCAATACAGTGAAACGGAAGAGATTCGCCGCGTCTTGCGAGAGGCGGGGAATGTGGTGCTGTGCGTTGCCGGACACGTGCATTGGAACAAGGCGAACTCGGTCGACGGTATTCCGTATCTGTCGCTGCAATCGCTGACCGAGAGTTTTACCACCGCACCCGCACCGGCCGGGGCCTGGTCCACCATCGAAATTGGAGAGGATATTCATTGGCAATGCCACGGCGCCGATCCTATCGACGTGCGGTTGCCGATCGGACATGGCTGGGTCCTGCCATTGCCGAGTTTTGACGAACTTCGTCGTCGCCGTGACGAGCGACGAATGGAGGTGCCACTGGCGAATGTGCGTGGCGTGCTATTTGATCTTGACGGAGTCGTCTATCGCGGCGAGGAAGTCATTCCGGGCGCTCCAGAACTCTTCGCCTATCTTGCCGAGACCGGGCGTGTGATCGGCGCCATTACGAATAATGCGCTGAAGACCGGCGCGGAATATTCACAAAAACTAGCGGGCATGGGGATCGACCTTCCGGGCGAGCGGATCGTGACATCTGGATGGGCGGCGGCGCGCTATGTGACGGAAGCCAAACCTGGCGCACGGGTCTTCATTGTCGGCGGGGATGCGCTACGGCGCGAGCTGTCGGCGGCCGGAGCAGTTGAGAGCAAGACACCGGATTTCGTGGTTGCGGGGATCGATTTGTCGCTCACGCTGCAATGTCTTTCTGATGCGTCGATACATGTCCGGGCGGGGGCCAAGCTGATCGTCACCAATCCGGACCTCACCGTGCCTATCGAAGGCGGCCTGCGGGCCGGATCGGGTGCGGTACAGGCGTTTATCGAAGCGGCAGGAGATGCACGGGCGACGGTTATCGGCAAACCACAACCGGGTATATTCCAGCAGGCGCTGACAGGCCTCGGGCTGCGGGTCGAAGAGACGATCATGATTGGCGATACGGCAGAAACTGATATCGCCGGTGCGTCCGTCGCTGGATTACGCTCGGTCATGGTGGAAAGCGGCAATGCGAATGCAACCGATGACGGCGTGGTGCCGACGCTACGGGTCACCGATGCGGTGGCGCTGCTTGAGGCTTTCGTTGCGGCGGATGCGGAGGCCGGCGACACTTCATGAACGCCGTCTTCTTCGCCATCGTGTTGATTTCGTTTTTGGTCGCCGGCTACCGGCAGATCACGGCCGAACCGGTCGCCCCGGATGCGGGCCAACCGATGGAAGCACTGGCGACCGGCATGATCGATACGGCGGCGGATTCTGTCACATTGGCGATCGGATTGGTCGGCGTGATGTCGCTTTTTCTCGGTCTGATGAAGGTCGCCGAGGCAGGTGGGCTGTTGACTATTATCGCGCGTCTGCTGCGCCCACTGATGGTCCGAATTTTCCCTGAAGTGCCGGCCGAACATCCGGCCATGGGTGCGATGATCTTGAATCTTTCGGCAAATGTGATGGGGCTCGGCAATGCGGCGACTCCGTTCGGTATCCGCGCGATGCAGGAGCTCGATAAGCTGAATGCCCATAAGGGCACCGCGACCAACGCCATGGTCCTGTTTCTTGCCGTCAATACGTCGAGTGTTACCCTATTGCCGACCGGTGTGATTGCATTGCGGGCGGCTGCCGGATCGGCCGAACCGGCGGCGATCCTGCCGACGACGCTGTTCGCCACCTTGATATCCACCACCGTCGCCATCCTTTCCGCCAAACTCTACCAGCGCTGGTTTCCAATGGGGCCCGTTTCAGATCCGGTCGAGGGCGAGGAAGCTGGGGAAATCGAAGAGATCGCACCTATCGCGGAAGAGAGTGGTGCTTATCCCGGATGGGTTTCTGCGCTGGCGCTACTGGGTGTTGTCGCGTTGATACCGCTGGCAATCCTCTATGGCCGCGCGGTTTCGCCCTGGATTATACCAGGCTTGATGGTGGCGCTGTTGGGGTTCGGCATGTCGCGGGGTGTGCGGGTTTACGAAGTGTTCGTCGATGGGGCGAAGGATGGCTTTCAGGTGGCTATCCGTATTATTCCTTATTTGGTCGCGATCCTGGTGGCGGTCGGCATGTTCCGCGCTAGCGGCGCCATGGAATTACTGATCCAACCTTTAGGCATTGTGACGGAGTTGATAGGCTTGCCGGCCGAAGCATTGCCGATGGCGCTCCTGCGTCCTTTGTCAGGGTCGGGGGCATACGGCATTCTGGCGTCGATCCTGTCTGACCCGGCGACCGGACCGGATACATATGTGGGTTTTCTAGTCAGTACGTTCCAAGGATCGACGGAGACGACCTTCTATGTTTTGGCGGTATATTTTGGTGCGGTGAACATTCGCCGTATCCGGCATGCGCTGGCCGCGGGCCTGACGGCGGATATCGCGGGGGTTGCGGCGGCAGTCGCAATTTGTGCGGTCATGTTTGCCTAAAAAATTATCAGTGCTCAAAAAGTGAGCCGCACCTTGGGCGCGGCCCGAGTTTAGGGAGGGGTCAGCGCGCAGGACGCGCTTGGGGAAATAATATTTAGGTAGGCTTAAGCTGGTCAGTCCG
>CAXAGK010000454.1:0-3535 GCA_963968305.1 uncultured Rickettsiales bacterium
CCCTTTGCCCCGAAATGCGCTTTCGCGCGTCGGTGCAAAGGCGCCAACCCGACGGCCACCGAGATCTGATTGCGCACAGGTAACGCCGTCACCGCAATGTGACGCCACTTCTTTAGATCACCCCCCAGGATCGCTTCCAACAGCATGGCGACATGGTCATCCGATGTACTGCTTTGCGTGACGATTGTTGCCGATAATCCAAATGTTGTGATTGCGGGTTTACTATCCTGCGGGGACGTTAGCGACAACTGATGCGCGACCAATTCCGGTCGTTTCTCGATCGCCTTTTTAATTGTCGCGGGGGCGATGGAGATGAGGTTCAAATCGCAGCGACCCATCAAGCTCTCGACGTGCCCGCTGGGATGCCTCTCGACTGTAAC
Source organism: uncultured Rickettsiales bacterium (assembly GCA_963968305.1). GTDB lineage: Bacteria > Pseudomonadota > Alphaproteobacteria > UBA8366 > UBA8366 > UBA6544. The sequence goes on from CAXAGK010000454.1 coordinate 381, forward strand.
CAGCACATCAATTTTACCCGCGCAAATCTGCGCTTCGGCGACCTTCTCTTGCCCCTCACCTGCCGGTCTCGAAGCAATGTTGATCCGTGCTCCGCTAATGGCGGTTTGCATCAATAGATAGGCATAACGATTGGGCCCGTCGTAACCTACCCGCCGCCCCGCCAAATGCGTCAGCAACTTGGCACCGATGTCCCGGCGGGCAAGAATCATCAACGCCTCGGCCGGCAAGGAAACGATGGAGCGCAATTCTTCATTCGGCCCGGCCGAACGATAACGGCTCGAACCTTGGACCGCATGGTGCAACCAATCAGATTGAATAACCGCAAAGTCAAAGCTACCGTCGTTAATTTTTTCCAAATTAAGGGCCGAGCTACCCCCTGCAACATTGACACACCGAACCGCATTCGGTGACGCCACATTAATGGCTTGGCAGATCGCGCCAGCCAGGCCGAAATAATATCCGAACGGCGTTCCGCCCGCGATGACGATCGGTCGACCGTTCTGCTCCGCAGCCGTCGACGGCATGTATAATCCAAGCAGTAAGGCGACCGATAGTAATATCAGTCTGATAACGGAAATCATCATACCTGAGCAGCGCTTATAGCTGCATCGACTGATTCGCCAAGCTTCTCGACCAACTCCTCAATATGAGCGCCCTCAATAATAAATGGTGGCGCCAACAGTACGTGGTCCCCTTGGACACCATCAATCGTGCCACCCATCGGATAACAGATAAGCCCGCGTTTCATCGCTTCCTGCTTGATCTTCGCGTTCAATTTCAGCGCTGGATCAAACGGCTCCTTGGTCGTCCGGTCCACCACGAATTCCATGGCTTGGAACAATCCACGACCGCGAATATCACCAATATTATGATGATTGCCGAAGCGCGCGACCAAAGCCTCGTTCAGCCGCACACCCATGTCGCGCACGCGAGGCAACAGTCCGTCTTCCTGAATGGCGTCTTGCACCGCGAGCGCCGCCGCACAGGCCACCGGATGCCCCATATAGGTATGCCCATGCTGGAAGAAACCGGTGCCATCGCGGATGGCGTCGAAAATTCTCTGTGACAATAGTGTCGCGCCGATCGGTTGATATCCGGCCCCTAGTCCTTTAGCGCAGGTCAGAATATCCGGGGCGATACCTTCTTGCTCGTACGCATAGAGGCTGCCAGTGCGCCCCATGCCACACATAACTTCGTCTAAAATCAGCAAGACATCGTACTTGTCGCAAATTTCGCGCACGCGTTTAAAATACCCCGGCACTGCTGCGACCGCGCCAGCGGTAGCACCGACGACAGGCTCCGCGATGAAGGCGATCACGCTATCCTCGCCAAGCTCTTGTATCTTCGCCTCAAGCTCATTGGCGACCCGAAGCCCATATTCCGCATCGCTTTCGTCGTCGCGCCGCTCGCGATAAGAAAAACAGGGCGCGATATTATGGGTTTCGATCAGAAGCGGTGCGAACGGCTCACGCCGCCACATATTTCCACCCGCCGCCAACGCCCCAAGCGTATTCCCGTGATAGCTTTGCCGCCGGGTAATGATGTGTTTGCGTTGGGGGCGACCGGTCTCCAAAAAATATTGCCGCGCAAGCTTGAGCGCCGCCTCAACCGCTTCCGAACCGCCAGAGACATAGTAGACATACTCAAGATCTCCCGGCGCCTTCTCGATCAGCTTGTTGGCCAATGCTTCCGCCGGCTTCGACGTAAAGAACCCCGTATGAGCAAATGAAATGAATTCGGTTTGATCACGAATTGCCTTTATCACCCGCGGATGACTATGCCCGAGACAGGAGACCGCAGCACCACCCGAGGCATCCAAGTAACGCTTTCCCGCCACGTCGGTGATATAAACGCCGTCGCCCGATACCGCGACTGGCGGGACCGTTTTGGTGTGTCTGTGAAATACGTGTGACATTCGCTTTTAACCTTTCGACGTGCCTATTATTTCGCCTTATTGCGCAGACGCTGAGATTTGTGTTCTTCACCCTTCTTTAGGGTCCACACAACGATCGCTTTCAATACCTTTCCGAGGCTGGCATCGAACGCTCCGATAATCGCATGCATGGAGTTTGTCTCCGCTCTCACTTTGCGCTCGAAGGTCTCCGAGGCGGTTAGGCTAGAGACATCGAGGCGAACCACTCGGACGCCGTCCATGCGGAGCCCACCGACCAATTCATCGAGCTGGCCCGCACGTTCGACGGTCCATTCGCCACCCGCGCGTATGGTTAGTGTTTGGCCCTCAACAGCAGTTTTTAGCCAACACCCCTGTTCTTCCAACTCGACCTCTCCCCACGACGCGCTGTTTTGCTAATCGGAATAGCATGATGACGCGGGTCCTAAAAGCGCAAGGCGCATTGCGGATGTGAATCCAGACCGTTAGATTGCGCGCGGAAAGGGAGCGTCGCTGGACGCCGCATCGGATTTGCGGCCACCGCGCCAACTGCGAACGACGATTTATGAGAACTTCGAAAATCTTGATCTCCCACCCAAACACCCCGATTACGATAGAGTCAATCCGCAGCCTAAAGAACGATTCCGCTTTGGATCGGAACAAACTCTACTCCGCCGGATTGAGCTGACTTTAAGGAAGAAGATAAAATGGATTTGAAAGATCACATCAGAAGCATTCCGGATTTCCCCAAGCCAGGCATCCTCTTCTATGACATCTCGACATTGCTAGCCCATCCAGGCGCATGGCGTCATTGCGTGGACCGGCTCGCCGCCGATGTGAAACCGCTGGCGCCAGACCTTTTGGTCGGCATCGAATCGCGCGGCTTTCTTACGGCCGCTCCCCTGGCACTCGAACTCGGCTGCGGTTTCGCAATGATCCGCAAAAAGGGCAAACTCCCGGGAGCAACCATCGGCCACACCTACGATTTAGAATACGGTAGCGACACGATCGAGATTCAAGCTGACGCGATCTCTCCCGGCCAACGCGTGGTCATCATGGACGATCTGTTGGCCACGGGCGGCACGGCATCGGCGGCAGTGGAACTCATCCGCGATGTTGGCGGGGTGGTCGCGGGCGCCAGCTTCATCGTCGAACTCACGTTCCTACTGGGCCGCGCCAAGCTGGATGCCTTGCAAGTACCTGCGTCAACGCTCACCGCCTATGACGACTAATCACGACACATTTCTCTACTGACTATACGTC
>CAXAGK010000455.1:0-3524 GCA_963968305.1 uncultured Rickettsiales bacterium
GCGCCATATAGTCCCGTACCGCTAGGCCAAGGGTCGCCACGCCCATGACGGCGAGCACCCAGAGTGCGGCCGCACGGAATATATGCTGGCCCTGTTTCGAGAAGTAGCGCTGCCCGAGCCAGGTCGAAAACATATACGGCGGCATGATCAGAAATCCGATGACAATGACGTCGCGGGTGAAAAATCCGTGATACCACAAGGGAATCATCCCGCAGAACGTCAACGCGGTGACGCCGCCGATCACGTTCGCGCGTTGTAATTGGGGTGAACCGGGCCGCGACAGAGCTACCGAGACCGCCAGAGGTCCGCCGACTCCCGCCGATCCTTGCACAAGCCCTGACGCGAGCCCCGTGCCGATGATCGTCGCCGGGTGAGTGCCACTGCCGAATTGCCAACCGCGATACATCATCACGACCATGATCAAGACGAAGACGGAGATCGCCATCTTCATAATATCCGAATCGACGGTCACCAAGATCAAGGTCCCGAACGGTGCGGCAACGAAGCTGGCCAAGCCGAACGGCACGGCGAACGATCGATCGGAAAAGCGAATCGCGTCCGGCAACAGCTGTATCGTCGTCATGATCCCGGCAATACTTGCAATGGCGACCGCCGCGCGGGGGCCGAGGAAAATGCTCAACGCCATGATGAGGATCATCGCCGCGCCGAAGCCGACAAAACCGCGCACGAATCCGGCCGCGAACACCGCGGCCAGCGACATCGCCAATGTCGGGCCGGAGATCGGCCCGAGAATTGCCGCCAAAACTTCCATCATGTGTCCCTTAAATTAGCCATCGAATGTGGACCGAAACCCCTATCGTGACAGGGCACGACGATACATCCGGGATGCGGGACTATCCGGCCACGCCACAACACCGCCATCGGAGGTGCGCTCGCGGCCATAGACGATCCAAGGATCGTCAACGCTGCCCAATTCCTGGTCCACCCGGAAGATGCCGGGATGTTCCACCGCGAGGTCCAGCGCGGTGATGCCACTGTCGAACCGCCCGGCCAACAGGCCTTCTGCCACGGTCATGATCAATATCTCCGGCACCAGTTCCTCCCACCGGGACGCATCGAAATCCCGCTCGGTCGCCGGCTCCAAGCCAAGTGTTCGCGGCACCTCAACATCCGCCCGCGTGGGCACAGCCAAGGGGCGACTTAGCGAGATAAAGGCGTCGATGACATGAATACCATGCTCGAAATGCGCCGCCGTCACTGTCTCGGTCGCCGATGGATGTACGGCAACTTGTAAGGTGAAATCGACCTCTCCTGTCTCCATCCGGCGCAAGGCATCGCTGAAATCTTCGACAAGCGCGATGTTCACCCCCTCGAGACCGTGCAGCGCGAGATATCGCTGCGTGACCGCTCATGATTGCTGCCGGTGGGGCCGAGAGTGGCGAATACGATCATCAATTTAGTCCTGATTGGAAGGTCAAAGTGCAATTTACCTTCGCTAAAGTCCGATCACGGGCTTTGCAACCGCAGCCGCAGGCAGTACAACACGGCGGATTGTGGAATTTTAGCCGCGCGATTTAGCGCGGCACCGTGTGCCGCCACCTAACGAGCCCAAGCGATCCGACGCACGAAACACGATTTCTGAAAGAGACACTAATGACCGAATTCGAAGGCGTCGTCCCGCCGTTGCGTGCAGCATTGGAAAAGCGTGGCTATGACGTTTTGACCCCTGTACAGAAAGCCGTCCTGGTGCCGGAATTGAAGGATGCGGACACATTGGTCTCCGCACAGACCGGTTCCGGCAAGACGGTGGCATTCGGCATGTCCATCGCGCCGACGATATTGGGCGAGGCTGAGCGGTTCCAGCATGCACGCGCACCCCTGGCACTTGCGGTAGCGCCGACGCGTGAACTGGCACTACAGGTGAAATCCGAACTCGAATGGCTCTATGAGATGACAGGTGCTTCGGTTGCGTCCTGTGTCGGCGGCATGGATATGCGGACCGAACGGCGCGTCCTGGACCGGGGCGCCCATATCGTGGTCGGCACGCCGGGCCGTCTGCGTGATCATATTGAGCGCAAATCGCTTGACCTCAGTCAGTTAAAAGCCGTCATCCTCGACGAAGCGGATGAGATGCTCGATATGGGCTTTCGCGACGACCTGGAATTCATCCTAGGTTCGGCCCCCACCGAACGCCGAACGCTGATGTTTTCCGCCACGGTGCCCCGCCCCATCGTCCGATTGGCCAAGCGTTACCAGCAAAATGCCGTGCGGGTGACGACGACATCCGAGCGTGAACAACACGGCGACATCGAATACCGCGCCATTGCCGTGGCACCCAATGACCGCGAGAACGCGATTATCAATCTGCTGCGGTATTTCGAAGCCAAGAATTCCATCGTGTTCTGCGGTACGCGAGCGGCGGTCAACCGTATGACCAGCCGGTTCAACAATCGGGGCTTCTCGGTCGTGGCCCTATCGGGTGAGCTCAGTCAAAATGAGCGTACCCACGCGCTACAAGCACTCCGTGATGGGCGGGCACGTGTCTGTATCGCCACCGATGTTGCCGCGCGCGGCCTCGACCTGCCGAATGTGGAATTAGTCATCCACGCTGATCTGCCGACCAACGCTCAAACCATGCTCCACCGCAGCGGGCGCACCGGCCGGGCCGGACGCAAAGGCGTGAGCGCCCTGATCGTGCCGCACAACTGGCGCAAACGCGTGGAGCGCATGTTCCGTGAAGTGAATATCGACGCCACATGGGCGAAACCGCCTTCGGTCGACGATGTCATGAGCCGGGATGACGAGCGCCTGCTCGCCGACTCGACGCTCACCAGTCCCATCGAAGACAACGAGAAAGCCATCGTCGAGAAGATTTTGGCGCAACAAAGCCCAGAGCAAATCGCCGCCGCCTTCGTGCGCCAATATCGCGCCGGGCAATCCGCGCCCGAGGATCTAATGGATACCGGCCCTGCCGAGGAACGCCCGAAACGCCACGAAGCCTTCCGGCAAAGCGTTTGGTTCTCGCTCACCATCGGCCGCTCACAAAACGTTGAAGCACGCTGGATACTGCCGATGCTGTGCCGCGTTGGGGGAATCACAAAGAACGAAATCGGCAAAATCAATATCGAGCAAGATGAGACCCTGGTGGAACTAACCGCCGCGAGTGTCGACGGATTTCTCAAAACTGTTGGGCCGGAAATGGTGGTCGAGGATACGATCAAGATCACCCGGATGGACAATCCACCCCGCTCCGCGCGCCCGGCACGATCGGAGCGCCCCTCGCGACCGCACCACGAGGACCGTTTCAACCGTAGCGACCGAAACGCGAGAGCCGACGGACCGGGCCGAAAAAAATCATACAAAACACGACCGAGCCGTTCCGCGACCACCGAAGACGCTCCAGCGGCTGCGGAAAAGTTTTCGGACGCACGACCAAAGCCCAAACCAAAAACAAAGAGTAAGCCGGAGACAAAGAACAAACCGGAAAAGAAACTCAAGGCCAAAAAACGAAAGAAACTGAAGCTCGCGAAGATAGAAGCCAAATCCAGCGGTCCAAGCCGCGA
>CAXAGK010000456.1:0-3517 GCA_963968305.1 uncultured Rickettsiales bacterium
ACGCTGCACAATCGAAGGCGGTGTGCCGTACTGATTCTAAGGCTCGCTGCTAGTCTGGCTTATCATACAGCCGGATCATCGCGGAATTATCCGTGTCCCCCAACCCGCGTGAGACCAGCAATCGGTGCAACTCAGTGACCAGGCGGGTGATCGGTGTTGCCGTGCCGGTCTCCCGCGACAATTCACCCACCATCTCCAGGTCTTTCAGCATGATCGAGATGGTGGCGGCAGGCGTAAAATCCCGATCGATCATCCGTCCCATGAAATCCTGCAAGACCACGGAGTCCGCGCGCCCACCCGCGAGCGCTCCCGGGATGAGTTTGGCGTCTATACCCGCATCCATCGCTAGCTGTGTCGCCTCCGCCACCACGGCGACGTGAGCCGCGACGAGAGTTTGATTTATAAGTTTCGTGCATTGCCCCGCACCAGACGGGCCCATCAAGGTGAAGCGGGCCGCATAGGCCGCCACTATCTCTCGCACCTTCTCGAATGCGCTCTCATTACCGCCTGCCATGACCACCAAACTGCCCCGCTCCACACCTGCAGGGCCACCGGAGACCGGCGCATCCAACCAATGCATGCCACACGCCGCTTCAATGCGAGCGGCAAAGCCACGCGTGGCATCGGGCTTGATACTGGAATGGTCAACCAAGACAGTGCCGGACCGCCCACCCTCGGCGATACCGTTCTCTCCGAACACCACCGTCTCCACTGCATTCGTGTCGGTCACGCAAAGCAAAACGATATCGCATTCCTCTGCGAGGTGTTTTGGTGACGCAGCTTCTTCGGCACCTTGCGCTAAAGCCGGTCGAAGTTTATCCGGGGTCCGGCCCCATACCCGCATCGAATAGCCCGCCGCCTGTAATTTGAGCGCAATGGGTGTCCCCATCAAACCGAACCCGATGAACCCAACAGTTGGCTGTTGCGGCATTAATTGCTCCTCACGTTCGGGGTCTCGTCAAAGATCTCGAAATATTTGTTCTCGAGAATGCTCTGACGTTCGTAAATAGAACCGTTGAGCTCCGGTGGCGGCAATGGAATACGCACCGGGACCTCGGTCATACGTGGGACCAAGGTTGTCTCCCCCCGCGCCATATCCGAATTGAAATCTTCCAGATCGGAGACACCGAGCAACGGCCAGGCATCCGCCGCCGCGTACATAATCAACAGTAACCGCCGAGGATTGGCAGATGTATTCAACGCTGAACCATGGATGGTTCTGGCATGATGAATCGTCATGGTGCCCCGTCGCCCGGTCAATGGCACAGCTTGGCTAAAATCAATGCCCGATGCAGCAGGGTCGATAGCGCCGCAGAACACGCCGTTTGTGTGATGATCGTGGACCGGCCCTTTATGGCTACCAGGGATAACCATCAGCGACCCGTTCTCTTCCGCGCAATCATCCAACGCGACGCCGATCGCCAATAGATCGTCATTGGTATAGGGATAGAACGCCCAGTCTTGGTGCCATTCGACGGCGGCCCCATACTCCGGCGCCTTGATGTTGATCTTGTTGTCGGTCGGACTGATGCGGATCGCATCGCCAATCAATGGTGAAATCAAGTCAAGAACCGCGTCGCTTCGCGCTAAAGCGTTGAATTCGGGATGGTTCCGCACCGGCCGTTTGAAGCGCCGCACGCGCGGATCGCTCGCCTGGTGGCTGTCTTCGAGATCGAAAAATCCGTCACTCTCCGAGACACCCGATGCCTCAATCGTCCATTGGGCGACAATTGCACTTAAGCGCTCGACCGTTCCCAAGTCCAGCGCATCGGGAACAGTGAGGTATCCCTGCTCCCGATAGAAAGTGATTTGGTCGTCAGATAATCCAGACATGATGCAGTTTCCCTTCCCGGATATGGCTCCATCTTCATGATGTGCGAACAGCACTTATGATTCAACGACCGAACGCGAGCAAACCATGTCACCAAAAATCGGATATCTACTGCCGACCCGCGAAGCCGTTATGGAAGGCCGCCCCGAAGCGGCCCCTCTTCTAACGCTGGCCGAGAAGGCCGAGGACCTGGGCTATGATTCCGTTTGGATCGGAGATTCTCTACTCGCCCGACCCCGCCATGAGCCGATTACATTGTTGGCCGCCGTCGCGGGCCGAACCCGGAAGGTTCAATTAGGAACCGCCGTTCTCCTGCCTGCATTCCGCAATCCTGTCGTTCTTGCCCATCAAGTGGCGACGTTAGATCAAGCAAGCGATGGCCGGGTCATCCTCGGTGTTGGGATCGCAGGGGACATGGCGAACATCCGGGCCGAATTCGAAGCCGCCGGTGTTCCCTTCGACAAACGGGTTGGGCGGATGTTGGAAGGCCTGCGTCTCTGCCGCGCGCTATGGAGCGGCGAGCCAGTTGACTGGGACGGGCGCTGGAAAGTTGAGAAGGGCGTACTCGGCCCGACACCAGTGCAGAAGAACGGCCCCCCGATCTGGGGTGGTGGTTCGGTGACGGGTGCGCTCAAACGAGCGGCGAAAAATTACGAAGGCTGGTTCCCGACCGGCCCTGCCGACTCCACCATATGGGGCGAGCAATGGCGCGAGACCCAAGGCTACGTGAAAGACGCCGGACGCGATGTCGATGCCTTTACGGGCGCGGTCTACCTCACCCTCGCGCTGGACGATGACACCGAAAAAGCTAATGCCAAGGTGAACAAGTTCCTGGAAGACTATTACATGCAACCAGCGGAACACCTCCGCAAACGCCAAGCCTGTTATGGCGGCCCGCCGGAAGGTGCCGCCCAATGGCTCAAAGGATATGTCGACCAAGGTGCGAGCCATCTCATGCTTCGCTTCGCAGGAGACCACGACCGGCACTTAGAGGCCTTCGCGAAAGTGCGGGCCTCACTCGGATGATAGGACCTTAGGCGACCTCCTGCATACGTCGTGCTGTAAATCCGATCGCTGAGGATGCGTGAGATCCGTCCAGAAAATTCAAGGTCGCCGTCCACGAGCTGCAAGAACATATCCTTCTCCAGACGCAGAAGGGTCACAGCCGTCGTCGCCTTCGCTGTGACTGCGCGTGGGCGCGTGCTTTACAGCGCCATCTCCCCTATCAATTGATTTCCCTCTACCGTTTGACTGACCTGAACTTCCTGCTCGCCGGATGTGAAGGATACTCGGTCGCAGGCAAAAGCGATTAGTTTCAGCTGAGACGCTGCTGCATCGGCGAAGAATTGACTGAACGGCTCAACTTCGGCCGTAATCATCGACGTCAATTCGCCTTGTGATGTCTTTTGAAAATGCTTTACCGGGAAACGGTGGATGCGCTCGAACAAGGTATAGCGCAATCGGCGCAATCGGCGTTTCGACGTGATACCCTTGAAAATGAACAACGACATCGTGATGCTGCCATTGATAATCAGGAGAACGAAGAAGAGCGCACAGAGCGTCAGCAGGTATTCGAGCTGATCGAAGCCTATCCCGAAATACTCACGTGGAAACGGGCCGCCAGCCCCTTTTGAGCCAAGAGCATCGTTGACGATGACCTTCGGTAACTCCAACGCATAGTACAGC
>CAXAGK010000457.1:0-3511 GCA_963968305.1 uncultured Rickettsiales bacterium
CCGTAACCGGCGTTCCGCTCCCAGCCGTAACCGGGGTATTGTTCTGCCAGAACGGCCATCATCCGGTCGCGGGTGACCTTGGCGACAATCGAAGCCGCGGCAATCGACAGAGACAGCGAATCCCCTTTTACGATAGTCGTCACTTCCGACGCGATGGAGGGCGCCCGGTTGCCGTCGACCAACACGCTGACTGGCGTCTCGGAGAGGCCATCGACTGCCCGCTGCATGGCCAGCATGGTCGCTTGCAGAATATTGATGTCGTCGATTTCGATTGGCGATGCGACACCAACGCCAATATCCGCGACAGGTTCCAGTGCCGCGAGTAGGTCTTCACGAATGCCTTTTTTTAATTTCTTCGAATCGTCGAGCCCGGTGAGCAGATAGGGATCCAGGACGCCCATTGGTAGGATTACCGCCGCGGCGACAACCGGGCCGGCCCAAGGACCACGACCAGCTTCATCGACGCCGGCTACTGGCGGAGTGCACGTGTGTTCAAATGTGAAATCAGGCATCGCCCGGCCCCGGCATTTGGTCTTCATTGGGCGGAGTGTGTTGGGTTTTTCGGCGATTTTTTATTTGCTCGCGGATATAGCGTCGCAGGCGTTCGACCCAAATTTCGATACGGGTGACGATCCAAATAGCTGCGTCATAGAGTGCCCGGCTGTTGCGCCGCGTGAAACGCCATTCCCGAAAATAGACCAGCCGCAATAGTCCGCCGATGGTGTCCATGCGTCGGGCAGCACGGTGTTGGACGCGTCTGGCGCTGTTCATCCAGATTGGGCTTGTGATCAAGGAGAGCACGGTGACCGCGACGACGAGACGGTAGAGATCGGAATCGATGATCGAGCTATCGATGGCGACGCCGCCGAGAATAAACCCAAACTCGCCGATTTGCGCGAGAAACAGGCTCGAGAGGAAGGCGTGTCGCCAGCTTTCTCCCATGGCTCGAAAGATCGCGGTGTTGAGCGCCGTCTTGAAGATGGTAACGAAGGCCCATAGCAGGAGGACGAGGCCGAGATTGTCCCACAAGAATTGGAGATCGATCAACAAACCGATGGACAGGAAAAACGTCATCAAGAGAATACTCTCGATGGGCTTGGCCGCCGCGAAAAGCTCGTGTCGTTGTTGACTGCTGCCGACGACGAGTCCCGCGAGAAAGGCGCCAAAGACAGCCGAAATACCGACAAGTCCGGCGAGAGCGGCGGCCGCGAAGCACCAGGCAAGGGCGGCGACGGGCCTAAGGTCGACCTTACCTAGAACCAAATTTGAGAAGGGTAAATTAAACCTCTGTCGACGACTGAGGTATCGTATCAACAAAATAAGAAGGCCAACGGTCAGACATATTTCCAGTACGATAAAAAAGTCGAATCCATCGCCGGAAAGGCCCGTCAAAATGATCAACATCGGTGCCACCGCAAGATCCTGAGCGATTAGCACCCCGACCGCGATACGGCCCACTCGTTGGCGAAGTGCGCCCACGTCTTCCATCATCGTGACGCCGACCGCGGTGCTGGAGAGCGCCAAGACAAAAGCGAAGAGGAGGACGTGGGGCATCGGCCAGCCAAGCGCATATCCCAGAAACAGCACGGCGATCAAACTGACGAGGATCTGAAGTCCGGCGCTGAAAACCGCGATGCGCCACATATGTCGGAAACTACGAACCGAGAGTTCCATCCCGATGATGTAGAGCAACATCAACACGCCGAGTTCGGCCAAGGCTTCGATCTGTCCCCGGTCGCCAACCAGCGCCAGACCGGACGGACCCAGAATTACACCCGCCAAAATATAACCGACGATTGCGGGCTGGTTCAGCCGCGCCATCGCCATGCCGCATAGGGTCGCTGCCGCCGCTACGACGGCCAATCCAGTGAGTTCGATACCGTGCTCCATGTGACGTCGAATCTATCACACGTACGGCGGGTGGCGAACGGAAAGCCTCAAGAGGGGTTCGCGAGACGCGCCAATTGCGCTAGAATGAATTGGCGCAAAAGAGAGAAAGTTTGGAGGCGGTTACTCGGAGACGAAGGAAAAACAAAAATTGAGGTAGCGATGTCACAGGTATTCATGGATTGTCCGACCACGCGGAAACCAGTTTACGTTGGGCTCAATATGGAGTGGAATCAGCTTGAAGGGTTCGATCCGGGAAACGCGGATCAGAACATTCCCGATTGTCCACATTGCGGCAAACCCCACCGGTTCGAAAAAACCGACCTCTACCTTTGGGCGGACGGCGGCGGCTAGCCGAAGTTCCTGTTATACAACCTCGAGAATGCTAGAGACTAAAGGGTGCCGGACCACGTCTTCGTTCGTGAATCGGATCACCGCGACGTCTTCCAAGGTGTCAAGCCGGGTCGCGATGTCCTGCAATCCCGACATTCCCGGCAGCAGGTCCGATTGATCTGGGTCTCCGGTGACCACCATAGTGGAGTTCCAGCCGAGCCGGGTCAGCAGCATCTTGATCTGGCCGTAGGTGCAATTCTGCGCCTCGTCAATGACGACGAACGATCGATTCAAGGTCCTCCCCCGCATATATCCGACCGGTGCAATCTCAATAGTTCCGTCTGCGATCAGTTTGCCGAGGTGTTTGCTCCCCAGGCGGTCCGACAGGGCGTCGGACAAAGGTCTGAGATAAGGCGCCATTTTCTCTTGCAGGCTGCCCGGTAGATAGCCGATAGATTCGCCTGCTTCCATCGCTGGCCGTGTAAGCACGATCCGTTGGACTTCACCAGCGTCCAGTGCCTCGACCGCCTTGGCGATCGACAGGTAGGTCTTACCCGTACCGGCCGGACCAAGCGCCAAAGCCATGTGAAACGCATCGAGCGCCTCGATAAACGCTCTCTGCATCTCGGTCTTCGGCCTGACATGACGCACATACCGTTGGTCGCGATCTTCTTCGCGGGGTTCGCTGCGGGGGGCCATTTCCCATGGCCGAACATCGGCGTGCAGGGCGCGGACATTGCTATGCTTTGGGGCGGAACGGCGGGTGGTCTTTTTCGACATTAGGACCTCATGGAAGTTACTGGATGTGCCGGGCATAAAAAAGCAGCCGCAAGGGCTGCATTCGACAAAGCATGGCGCTGGACAAGGTACGTTCAGCAGGGAGCGTGGCGGGTCTAGCCGGTAGTCCGACATCAGGTTTCATAATTACCTTTCGTCAGGTGTCGATGGACCAGCTTACCACATGTCGTGGTTTGATGGCATTAATTCCGCATAATATAACAATTAATCCTTATTAAGGTTGAGTTCCCGCTGCTTCTTCTTGGTTAATCCCAAAGAGACGATCCGATGCGACTCTTGCAGATAAAGTTTTAAATCTTCGTCCGAGAGGCCGGGTCGTCCATAGTGCTGGATCCATTTCATGCCACGTGACGCGAGATACGGCGCCGGCCGCAGGCCTGGTTCCTCGAGCAATAGTTCGAATGCGATTTCACTTGTCTTGAAGGTATAGGCAGGCAGATCGTCGCCCCAACCGCCGATGGCGAATACCTTGCCGCCGACCTTCCATACATCG
>CAXAGK010000458.1:0-3508 GCA_963968305.1 uncultured Rickettsiales bacterium
AATGGTGCCCAGGAGAAGACTCGAACTTCCACGGGGTTGCCCCCACAGGCACCTGAAGCCTGCGCGTCTACCAATTCCGCCACCTGGGCCGCTCAGGCGGAATCTCGACACTGCGAGTCGCTTTGTCAACTGACTAATGTGCTTTATTTCATCGTATTAACGCTGGTTTTTAGCTTCGGACAATTTTATATCATGTTAAATTCCGTGGAATATTCGCCGCGAACAGGCATAATAATGCAACGAATTTTTGGAGAAATCGGGACATGGCCTTGGTCACTGTTTTCGGCGGCTCGGGCGGTATCGGGCGTCAAGTCGTCAAATCTCTTGCCAAACACGGCTATCAAGTCAGGGTGGCCGTGCGCGATCCGCAGGCAGCGCTGTTCCTCAAACCAATGGGCGATGTCGGACAGATAACGCCGGTGCAGGCCAATATCCGCGATACGGATTCGGTCCGCCGCGCAGTTGCTGGAGCCGACTCGGTCGTCAATCTTGTCGGCATTCTTCACGAAGGCGGCGCACAGCGCTTCGGCGCCGTGCAGGGCCAAGGTGCGGCGAGCGTCGCGGAAGCCGCCGCCGCGTCCGGTGTTAAATCGCTCGTCCACATATCGGCTATCGGCGCGTCCGCTACCTCTCCTTCGGCGTACGCCAGAAGCAAGGCCGCCGGTGAAGCGGCCGTTCGAGAGGCTTTCCCTAACGCTTCGATTTTGCGCCCGAGCGTTGTTTTCGGCCCGCACGACGAATTCTTCATTCGGTTCGCGGCCATGGCGCAATTGCCGATCCCGTTGCCGGTCTTCGGCTGCGGCTTGCCGCGCATGACCATGGACGGCCTCAAAATATACGGCGATGGCGGCACCCGCTTTCAGCCGGTCTATGTCGGCGACGTCGCGGACGCGATTGTTGCCTGTTTGGAGCGGCCTGATACGCGCGGTAAACTTTATGAACTGGGTGGCCCTCGCACGTATAGCTTCTGCGAAATCATGGAACTCGTGCTACAGCATACCCGGCGGTGGCGGCCGCTTATTCCGGTCCCCTTCGGAATAGCCTCGGTGATCGGCTTCTTCGCGGAGTTCCTGCCGAAACCGTTGCTGACCCGCGACCAAGTCAAACAACTTGCGCAGGACAATGTGGTAAGCGGGGAAGAATCCACATTTGCGGATCTGGGCATCGAGCCGAAAGCGGCGGAAGTCGTGCTGCCATCATGTTTGGAAGTCTATCGCCGCGGCGGGCGCTATACGACAACACAGCCGGGTTAAGCGACGGCGTATATCCAGTAAAGTAGACCCGCGCCGAGAGCCAAACGGTAGAGTACAAACGGCGTAAATCCGGCTCGGCTTAACCACCGCATCATAATCACAATCGATAGAAGCCCGGTGATAAAGGCAAGGCCAGCGGACAACAGTACGTCCTGACCGAGTTCGAAATCACCACTTTGCCCCAGATCGGCTGCGGCGAGAACGCCGGCACCCAAAATCGTCGGTATCGAAAGCAGCATCGAAAAACGCGCCGCTTCCGTCCGTTCCATACCGAGAAACCGGCCCGCGGTCATAGTGATCCCGGAACGGCTTGTCCCCGGAATCAGCGCCAATACTTGGGCCAGGCCGATAAAGATCGCATTCCCGAACTTCAGATGCTCGATCCGCCGCACCGTCATGCCCAGATGATCGGCAATCCATAACAAAATGCCGAACCCTATCGTCGCCCAAGCAATGATTTCAACATCCCGAAGATAGGTGCCGATATAGTCGCGCCCGAAATAACCCGCGATGACAACGGGAATTGTGCCCACCAGAATTTGGCTTGCCAATCTGGCCCCGGGGCCTCGCCGCCCCGTTAACAATCGAACGGTGCCGACGGTGATCTCCCAAAGATCCCGCCAGAAATACACCATGACGGCGAAAAGTGTCCCGACATGAACGGCGACATCGATCAGCAATCCCTGATCCGGCCAATTCAACATTTTGGAGGTCAAAACGAGGTGTCCCGACGAGCTAATCGGCAGAAATTCCGTCACCCCCTGAACGATGGCGAGTACCAAGATGTGGTATAGCGCCAAAACAGCACCTCAATATCTTGCGATTAATCCTGCCGTTCGTGTATAGCATTTCGTGATTCGGAATACAGCAGCAATATTTGTCCGATTGCCCTGACATTCGAATTCCTTCATTGCGCCGCAGACACCAGCGTCTAATATCCGTTTCATGCGAACGGTATATCACCTGTGGCTCTCGCCCTTCTGCCGCAAGGTCCGCATCGTCCTGGCGGAGAAAAATCTCGAATTCGACATGAAGGTCGAGAAACTGTGGGAAAGGCGAGAGGAGTTCCTGGCGCTCAACCCTGCCGGCGATCTGCCCGTACTGATTGAGGAGGATGGGCAAATCCTGTCCGACGCTGCGGCCATTGTGGAGTTCCTCGACGAAACCCACCCCGAGCCGCCCTTAATCGGCCGCAATCCAGCCATTCGCGCCGAAGTCCGGCGTCTCGCCGCATGGTTTGATCAGAAATTCGACCGAGAAGTCACCCGGAACTTGGTCGACGAGAAGATCATGAAACGCTTCCTTGGCATGGGGGAGCCGAACAGTCAGGCGATTCGCGCGGGCAGCGCCAATATCCACACGCATCTCGACTATATTGCCTATCTGACGGAAGAGCGGCGTTGGCTCGCGGGCAACGATTTTTCATTGGCGGATATCACTGCCGCCGCACATCTCTCCAGCGTTGATTATTTAGGCGACGTGCCGTGGAGCGATCACGAACCGGCCAAGGAATGGTATGCCCGCGTCAAATCACGCCCCAGCTTTCGCGCTTTGTTGGGGGATCATATTCCGGGCTGCCCACCGCCCAGGCATTACGCTGATCTGGATTTCTGAGTTCGGACGGCACAGCGCATCATGAACGCCGCCGCCACACCCCTCGAACGCGCCCAACGCCAACCTCTCATGCTCGGGCTATTCCTGCCGATCCAAAACGGCGGCTGGACACCGTCGAGCGCATCGCGGGGAACAGATTGGGGTTTCGATTACAATTCCAAACTGACGGTGCGCGCCGAAGAGCTCGGCTTCGACCTCGCCTTTGCATTGGCGCAGTGGCTGGGAGAGGACGGTCACGGCGGGGAGACCAAATATCGGAAATATTCACTCGATCCTTTATTGGTCACCGCCGGCACAGCGGCGCTGACCCGGAACATCATCCTGATTTCGACGGTCCATGTCCTCTACGGTTGGCACCCGTTGCACCTCGCGAAGATGGGCGCCACCCTCGACCACATGACCGGCGGTCGCTGGGGTCTCAACTTGGTGACCGGGTTCCGCCCCCACGAAATGGATATGTTCGGCCTGGAGACGATCCCGCACGACCAACGATATGTCATGGCGACAGAATTCACGGAAATGATGGAGCGCCTGTGGCGCGAGGATGCCAACGTCACCTGGGACGGCGACCATTGGTCGCTGCACCACGCCTATGTCTCACCGAAGCCGACACACGGCCGACCGATCATGGTCAGCGCGGG
>CAXAGK010000459.1:0-3508 GCA_963968305.1 uncultured Rickettsiales bacterium
AGGCCATTCCTATGCGGGCCGATACCGGCCCCATCGGCGGTGATATGAGCCACGAGTTCATTGTTTTGGCGGAAACCGGCGAAAGCGAGGTTTTCTGCCATCAAGAATTGCTCGATTATGATATTTTGGGCGAAGACATTGATTTCAATTCTGCTGAACAAATTCAAGGATTCGTCGATCGCTGGACGGGCCAATACGCGGCAACGGACGAGATGCACGATAGCGCCCGGTTTGAGGCCGAGGTACCGGAGGATAAACGGGTCAGTGCCCGCGGCATTGAGGTTGGTCATATTTTCTTCTTCGGCGATAAATACTCGATCCCATTCGGCGCCGTGGTAACCGACAGTAAGGGCAAAGAGGTTCCAGTCCAGATGGGATCGTACGGGGTAGGGGTCTCACGATTAGTTGGCGGCGTGATCGAGGCGTGCCACGACGATGATGGTATCGTTTGGCCGGAGTCAGTCGCGCCGTTCAAGGTCGGCTTAATCAACTTGCGCGTCGGTGACGATGCCTGTGACGCGGCGTGTGAGGATATCTTCGCAAAATTGAACGATGCGGGTACCGAGGTTCTCTATGACGACCGGGACGAGCGCGCCGGAGTGAAGTTCTCCGAGATGGATTTGATCGGCCTGCCCTGGCAATTGATCGTCGGACCCAGGGGCGTAAAAGCAGGCGTCGTTGAGCTAAAGAACCGTGCGAGCGGCGAGCGTGAAGAGCTCAGCCTGGATGCCGCCCTGAACCGTATCGCTGGTTAACGGGATGTTCTCCGCCTTTGAAAGATTGATGGCTTTCCGCTATTTGCGGGCAAAGCGCCAAGAAGGCTTCATTTCAGTGGTCGCCTGGTTTTCCTTGCTCGGCATCATGCTGGGGGTCGCCACGCTGATCATTGTTATGTCGGTGATGAATGGGTTTCGCGCTGAGTTGTTGGGACGAATACTTGGGTTGAACGGGCATTTGGAAGTTTCAGCCGCGCGCGGGACATTGCAGGGTTATGATGATTTAGCAAAAAAGATCCGAGCGATTAAAGGCATTGTAAACGCCGCACCTGTCATCGAAGGACAAGTATTACTGTCAGCCAACAAGGTGTCTCGCGGTGCAGTCGCACGTGGGATGATGGCTGAAGATATACGCGCTAAGCCATTGTTATTCGAAGGAATTAAGCAAGGGAACCTTGAAGGTTTCGATGCCGGGTCGGGCGTCTTGATCGGCAGTCGGATGGCGCAGAGATTTCATCTTCGTCTGGGCGATAGATTGACGTTCATTGCACCTCGAGGCACGACGACGGCTTTCGGCACGATGCCGAGAATGAAGGCGTACAAGATATCAGGCATCTTCGAAGTCGGGATGTCGGAATACGATTCCAGCTTTGTATTCATGCCGCTCGCAGCGGCGCAATCCTTTTTCCGGCAGAAGGATGGCGTCTCGCATATTGAAGTGTCTGCGGAACACGCGGATAAGATCGATACCGCGCGCAGTAAAATATTTGAGATGGCAGGTCCAACCGTTTGGGTGCGGGATTGGCGGCAGGTAAATTCCACATTCTTCACCGCGCTCAAAGTCGAGCGGAATGTCATGTTCCTCATTCTGACCCTCATCATCCTCGTCGCCGCCTTCAATATCATCTCGAGTCAGGTGATGTTGGTAAATGACAAGGGTAAGGGAATAGCGATCCTCCGTACGATCGGTGCGACGCGGGGGATGGTATTGCGCATCTTCTTCGTCACCGGGGCTAGCGTCGGGATAATCGGGACGGTCGCGGGTAGTATCCTCGGCATTGCGTTTTCGTTGAACATAGAGAGCATTCGCCAAGGCATTCAAAGTCTCGCCGGTGTCGATCTTTTCCAAGCTGAAATCTATTTCCTATCGCAATTACCGGCGAAGGTGGACGCGAACGAGGTGGTTCTGGTGATTGGGATGGCGTTGTTGTTGTCTTTTTTGGCCTCGATATATCCAGCATGGCGAGCGGCTCGCCTCGATCCGGTTGAAGTCCTTCGATATGAGTGACACCGTTCTCGAACTGGAAGGTGTCGATCGAACCTATCACCAAGCGGAAGAACGGTTAGACGTCTTAAAGGGCGTGAATCTGGCGCTTCATAAGGGGGAAATGGTCGCCCTCGTGGGTCCATCGGGGGCCGGTAAATCGACACTTCTGCATGTCGCAGGATTGCTGGAATATCCGGATGCGGGTGACGTATTCTTAGAAGCTGCGTCCTGTGCAAAGCTTTCCGACGATGCACGCACTGGCCTGCGGCGCACGAAGATCGGATTTATCTATCAATTCCATCATTTGCTTCCAGAATTCTCGGCGTTGGAAAACGTGATGATTCCGCAAATGGTTGAGGGTACGAGCCGCAGACAAGCGAGAGCATCGGCATCCGCATTGATCGAATCCGTTGGACTGACTACGCGTGCGACTCACCGACCGGCCAAACTGTCGGGCGGCGAGCAACAACGGGTCGCGATAGCCCGGGCGCTGGCGAATTCCCCGGCCATTCTCTTGGCGGATGAGCCGACCGGAAATCTCGATACACACACCGCGGATTGCGTGTTTGGATTGCTGGAAACACTCGTTCGCCAGAGTGGACTTGGCGCGCTGGTCGCAACACATAACCTTGATTTGGCAAATAGAATGGACCGTATCCTAAGGCTGGAGAACGGAACACTTCATGAAAGTGCGGCGGCGGCCTGACCCGGGAGAAGAAAATGGCAACTTTTACATTCGACCATGTTCATTTGCGTAGCCCCGATCCGGAAGCGACGGCGGCATTTTATGAGAAAATGTTTGGCGCTGAGATTATCCGGACGGAACAGGGTGGAAAGCCGCGTCTCGACATGAACCTGTGCGGCCAGATGTTTTTCATCGCGCCGGTAGCGCAAGATTCTGACGTGGGAGGCCCGCCTGCATCTCCCTATCAGGGCCTGGATCATGTCGGTCTGACGGTCAATGGGATAAACAGCGTCGTTGCGGATTTAAAGACTAAAGGCGCCGATTTTACCATGGAGCCAACGACCATTCGACCTGGCGTGCGGATCGCCTTCCTCAGCGGCCCCGAAGGGGTGGCAATCGAAATTGTCGACCGCAACGCTCAGTAAACAACCCGAACAACTTCGATCTCTTCGACGCCTGCCGGCGTTCGTAACATAACGACGTCACCTTCACGGGCTTTGTGCAGCGCGCGGGCAATCGGGGATATCCAACTGACCTGACCTTGGTCCGAGCGAGCCTCGTCGACCCCGACGATGCGGATAATTTTCTCGTCTCCGTCACTCGTCTCGTAGGTTACTGTGGCACCGAAGAAGATTTGCTCCAGGCCTTTCTGTCGCGCGGGATCGACGATTTCAGTATTATCCAACCGTTTCATCAGAAATCTCATCCGACGATCGATCTCACGCAGACGTTTCTTGCCGTAAATATAGTCACCATTCTCGGAACGGTCGCCGTTGCCCGCTGCCCACGAGACGACTTCGACGATCTTTGGCCGCTCGACATTCCGCAGTTGGCGTAATT
>CAXAGK010000460.1:0-3493 GCA_963968305.1 uncultured Rickettsiales bacterium
CTTTCGCACCGGCTTCATACAAGCCTTTCAGCAGCCATGCCGTATTGCCGCGCCCGCCGCCGCCAGGATTGTCCGCGACATCTGCAATGATGACGCGTTCCCGGGACGGATCTTCCCCTTGGGCCACAGCCAGGGCGATGCAATCCTCCAACGGCGTCAACTCCGGCAATAGTCGCTCGCGCTCCCGCCATACCTGTTCTGCCAGCGCGCGGCACAGCGATTGCGCCCGCGCTTCGTCGCCGCGCGTGGTCACCAAAAAACTCATGCCGTTAAAGGGCGTGTCGCCATACGTAAATCCCCCCAGGATAGAGACATTCATGACTGTGTCGTCGATCTGCGTCTGACCGTACTTAATGACTTCGGCATAGAGCCCGTCCGCCGTAAGTTGCTTTACTTGCGGTGCCACGATGGGCAGGCGGATAAACGCGACTGCGGGTTTCACGCCGTCCAATAATTCACGCAGAACATGGGCACATTCCGCTCCGCGCTCCATCTGATCGACATGCGGATTGGCGCGGTATGAGATCATCACGTCGGTCATCTCGACCATCTTCTCCGAGACGATCGCGTGCAAATCGAGGGCCGAGACGATCGGCACCTCAGGCCCAACAATGTCGCGCACCATCTCATACAACTCACCGTCAGGGTCTGGATGTTCCGTGGACACGGCCGCTCCGTGTTCGGGGAAATACACACCATCGACCGGCATCGCCGCCAGCAACCGGCTTCGCATCTCTTCTCTGAGTTCCAGAAAAAATTCGTGCTCGATAGGGCCGGCCGCACCGACATCCGCATAAACGAGAGGCGCAGGTGTCCAATCGCAGATCTTGTCCATCTCGCGCACAAAACCGCTAAGCGTCCCACAAGCACGCGGATGAGCCCCCCGCGAATCCGTCAATAAGTCCTCCCCGTACACCAAGCATTTCTCCTCGAAATCCGGGCGACACACTGACGGTGCAAACCGATTGCTCTCCAAGTGAATGCCAAGGATGGCGATTTTCGGTCCGTTCAACATGGGGCTCCCCTCACAAATTACCGGGTAAATTACTGGCGTGGCTCTTGCGTCGCGTTAACCTTGAATAAGAAGGTAGTGCATGTCCACAGGACCAACACAATTCGGATGGTGGCGCCAACGCCAGCGGGAAGCCATTAGTCGCCACGGAAAGGCGTGCATTCTAAAGCGCGACCGCATTTGCGCCCTGATGGCGGCCGTCGCGCTAGGCTCTATTGCGTGGACCGGATTTTATTGGACTTACGGCAACCACCAGATCACGTCGTTAGACGAGTTTTCCAGTTATCTGAAGGGTTAAGACCTCTATCGCAAATACGACATCTCCAATCTAACTTGAGATCGCGAGACGCTGCGCGTTCAATTCGATGCCCGCTACCTGTCGGAGACAAACGATCGTATCGGACGGAATGATTAAGACGCTGATTTTCTGGAAGAAGGGTCTCGATAAAGCCGGCCTTGAGACGTGGAGCGCCGTCGCCGTGCAACGCCTCGCCCTCGGACCAACGCGAAAGGTGGAAAATAATGCAATGTTAGTCACCGCCATAATGGTCCGTCTTTTCCCATCATTTCGCTTTCAAAGCATTGAGTTCTTAGGTGATGTGAAAATCAAATTCGGCAAAAAATGCGGGAAGTAATCAGATGAATAGCTCGCGCAACGGATATCATGTCTTATCCTTGGCCATCTGTTTCATGTTAATCGCCGGGCATTCGGTTCCTGCTAGCGCCGAGATGCTGGAAACAGTGTCGCGCGGCGATGTCACGATTGCGCCTGGCACCACGATTGAACTGCGCCCTCTAGAAGACCGCCTTGAATATCAATATATAGCGCCAGCGCTAGAAAAGTTTTCTGCCGACAAGGCCTTAAAGGTCGTGCCGCTAGGGAAATTAATTCTGCAATACGGTTTTCAGGTCACTGGCGTAATCTCATCTCTCAAGGATCCGCATTTTTTAATTGTGGCCCGAACAGGGACCAGCGGTTCGTCAAATTTGCAAATGACAATGCGCTTCTGCCGCGAGTCTCCGAATAGATCAAAATACAAACTGATTATGACTTTTGAACTCTATCGACCAGGTCAGCCACCACTTTGGAGCGCTCGAGTTTTGGGGATAAATCGCGGAATCAATAAATCCCGTATATTGTCTCAAATGATCATACTAGAAATAAATTATATTGTAATTTCAATATATGACAGTCTAAATATTGATTATTAATATGATTACTTAAGTAATAGCCAACTTTAATTCTTCTACCGACTCCGGGTTTACTAAAGAAGACAGATCACCCGCAGGCTCGCCCGTCACCACCGAACGAACGACGCGTCGCATGATTTTCATATTCCTGGTCTTCGGTAAATCCGAGACAAACAGGATATCGCGCGGCCGATAGGACCGCCCGAGCGCATCGGTTACCGCAGCCGACAGTTTACCGCGAAGCGCTTCGTCATCATTGATGCCCGGCATCGGCACGCAAACGCAACACAGGGCCGTACCTTTGATTTCGTCCGGCACGCCGATCACGGCCGCCTCCGAGATACTGCCCGTCGACATGAGGGCCCCTTCGATTTCCGCCGGTCCCGTTCGTTTGCCGGAAATATTGAGTGTGTCGTCGGAACGACCGAGGACGTACCACAACCCCTCCTCGTCATACATCGCCCAATCGCCTTGGCGCCATTTGTCTCCAAACATCGACCAATAACTTTCCATATAACGGTCGTCGTCGCGCCAAAGACTGCGGGTATTGCCAATTGACGGTTGCGTCATCACCAACTCGCCGAGTTCGCCTGGCTTCGTGGGCTCTCCGGCCTCGGTCAAGATCGCTGCCCCTGTCCCCGGCATCGGTCCATTGAACGAGCCGGGCGTAATCGTCTCCAATAGATTGCTACCGGCGATACCGCCGAAGCATTCTGTGCCTCCGGTATAGTTCATGATTGGCACTCGCGTGCCGCCAACGCGCTCGTACAACCAAAGCCAAGCGGCATCGGTCCATGGCTCGCCGGTCGAGGCGATCATTCGCAATTTCGAGAAATCAAAAGCGTCGACTTCGTCGCCATAGCGCATCATGCCGCGCACGGTGGTTGGCGCGATCCCCAAGAAGGTGACTTCGTTTTCTTGCAGTAATCGCCAATGGCGCGTGGTGTCAGGATAATCTGGCGTTCCTTCGACCAACAAAAGGCTGCCGCCGAAGAAACTCGTCGAGACCGCCGTCAACGCGCCGACGACCCAACCCATGTCGCTGATCCAGACCATTCGGTCCTTCTCGCCGAAATCAAAACTCACGCCGATATCGAGCGCGATCTTGGTCACCGCACCCACATGGCTCATCAAAACGCCCTTAGGCTTTCCCGTGGTGCCGGAGGTATAGACCAGGAACCCGATCTCCTCGGCATCGGTCCGCTCGGTCTCAAACTTGCACGGTTGATCCGCAACCGCATCGTGCCACCAATGATCCCGTCCCGGGGTCATCGGGCATTCCACCGCACC
>CAXAGK010000461.1:0-3484 GCA_963968305.1 uncultured Rickettsiales bacterium
GCCGCGCCGGAACCGATATTCGGCAAAATGGATACTCGAGAACTTCGACTGGAAGACGGAAGTGGCATGCTTCTCGGCGTCAGAGACGGCTCCGTCTGCGAAGACCGCGAACTCGCGTTTCCCAAAGGCTCGTTCATGTTTCTCTTCAGTGATGCCCTCTTTGAAAGCCCTACCGTCGATGGCGGCGACACATTGGAAATCGACGGTGTGGTGGATTTGGCGAAAGACGCGCTCACGAATGCTTCAGTAGCGCCGTTAGAACATATCCTCAAACGTTTCGATGCCGAGGTCGAGCAACCGTTAAACGACGATCTTCGACCGTTTGGCTCTCTTATTATATCAAACCACTATTGCGGCAATAACATATCGGCGATGATTTGTGTTAGCTCGGCAAATGTCCGAAACACAAAGCCGAGTGCCCCGCCGCCGACAACCGCCGCGACAAGCCATACCCAATGCCAACCCACCACCAACACGCCAAGCAATACCAAGACTGGCAGCGAAATGCCGACCATGACGGCCAGTTTCGCCCCGTGTTGAACCATAAAACGAACCGCCGGATACTGCTCCATTCCGCGTCTTCCCTCTTCCTCACGTTCAATACTGTGCGCGCGATTGCACTTGGTGTCGATGACATTAGTTAAAGAACTAAGCATATGAACGAAGAGGGAAAGATGGCGAACCAAACTCTATCCAGTCTCGACCTCGCGAAAGAAATGATTGCGCTCGACGCGGCGGCGTTGACCGAGGTCGATATCGCACAACTCCAACGCCTGATCATGGACTACAGCGCTGTCACCTTGTGCGGCTCCGTCCAGCCGTGGGGCCGCAAGATGCGGGTCTGGGCGCAGGAGCAAAAGTCGAATGGCCCGTCCCGCCTCATCGGCTCCGGCGATTTAGCGAATGCAGCCACCGCCGCCCTTGCAAATGGCACCGCCGCCCACGGCTATGAACTCGACGATACCCACGAAGCCTCCAGCAGTCATCCGGGCGCCGTAGTTATTACCGCCGCTCTTGCCGTTGCCGCCGAATGCGGCTCGAACGGACGAGATATCCTCGCCGCCGTCGCCGCCGGTTACGAGGCGATGACGCGGATCGGTCGCGCTGCCATCTCGCAGCAAGTCACCGAGCGCGGCTTCCACGCGACCTGCCTATTTGGTCCGTTCGGCGCAGCAACGGCGGCCGCCAAATTGATGGGTCTGGATGCGGAAGGTCTCGCCCGATCTTGGGGCTTAGCCTTGTCCATGGTCGGCGGCTCTTCGCAATTCGCTCATGAACCGCAGGGGACCATGGTGAAGCGCATGCATGCGGGTATTCCAGCCATGCACGGCGTGATCGCGGCACAGCTCGGTAAGTTGGAAATATCGGCGCCGATCAATTCTCTCGAAGGTCCCCTCGCTTTCTATCATCTTTACAGCGAGAACCCGAACCTGGAACTCCTCGCTCGTCAGGCAGGTGCCCCACTTGAGATCCACAACATCAGCTTCAAGCCGTATTCCTGCTGCCGAAAATTCCATTCAATGATCGATTGTTTGGAGATCGCCACAGCAAACTTTACGCATAATCCGGAAGACATCACGAAGATCGACGTCTATTCCCCCGGCAACGCGATCAAAAAACACGCAATCCGGCGACCAAGCTCCGTCATGGCGGCCCAATACAGCATGCCCTATATCACCGCCGCGACACTCGCGTATGGACCGAAGAAATACGGCGCTTTCGAGACCGCCTACCACCAAGACCCAACGATCCTCTCGCTGATCGATAGGACCGAAGCTCATCACGACCCAAAACTGGACACCTACCTCCCTGACCGCATGGCAAACCGGGTGACGGTCCATTTCGCGGACGGGCGCGAAGAAAGCGCGGAAGTGATCGAAGCTCTCGGCTCGCCGGAACGATCACTCTCGTTCGACGGTGTCCTGGAGAAGGCCGAACCGCTGCTCGACATGGTCGACCCGTCGATGAACCTCGCCGCGATCGCGGACGCCGTGCGGCGCCTGCCGGAGATAACCGATATCGATGAGTTGATGCGCCTCCTCGTGGCCGGAAATTACGACGTGACCACCACCATGGCGGCCGACTGATTTTTACCGTGGCTGTCATTCCCGCGCAGGTGGAAATCCAGTGGCTCAGTTCGGATGTTATGGATTCCCGCCTGCGCGGGAATGACAGATGGCATTTTCCAAAGGCTGGCCCCGAATTTTGATTTCCTTCGATCCAATGCTGGCCCTCGCCCTCGGCGCGGTGTTTCTCGGCGGATTGTCACGCGGCTTCACAGGGTTCGGCGCGGCGCTGATCATCATCCCGGCGCTGATTATCGTGTATGGCCCGGTACCGGCAGTCGTACTGATGTCGTTGATCGAAGTGCCTGGCGTCCTGCAACTGGTGCGCACCGCCATCCGGGAAGCGGATTGGCGGGCTTTGGCACCGCTTTGTGTCGCTGCCAGCATCACCATCCCCATCGGTGCCTGGTCGCTGGCAGTGTTCGACCCCGAAACGACCCGCCGCTTCATTGCAGCAATTGTTGTCTTGTTCGCGATTCTAATTGCGACGGGCTGGCGTTACAAAGGCGAAATTACCAAATCCATCAGTGTCGCCATCGGCACCGTCAGCGGGTTCTGTAGCGGCGTCGCCAGCCTCGGCGGCCCGCCGGTAGTGATGTTCCTGCTCGCCAAGGGTAGTAACGCCGCTCAAACCCGCGCCGGGATTGTCGCCTATTTCTCCCTTGCCATGGTCCTACGCCTGGCCGCGTTCGGATGGCACGACCTCTACAGCCAGGATGCGCTGCTGCTGAGCTTGTTGATGGCGCCCGTCTACATGGCCGGCATCTGGATCGGCAGCCATTTCTTCAAGGGCGCATCGGAGACGCTGTTTCGCCGTGTCGTCGTAGCACTAGTGCTCGTGATGGGCGTGATCGCGCTCGTGAAATAGGACGCGCGCTCACCCTTCCGAAGCGACCTCCCGTCGACTACCCCCGTCCCATATACGGCATCTTCGAGGCCATCACGGTCATGAATTGCACATTTGCGTCGAGCGGCAAGCTGGCCATGTAGACGATGGCGCGGGCGACATTGTCCACGTCCATGGTCGGCTCGATCATCATGTCACCATTCGCTTGCGGCACACCCTTCGCCATCCGCGCGGTCATTGGCGTCGCAGCATTGCCAACATCGAGTTGGCCAACCGCGATATCGTGTTTGCGGCCGTCGAGCGACGCAGTTTTAGTGAGGCCCGTCACCGCGTGCTTGGTCGATGTATAGGGGATCGAGCCCGGACGCGGCGTGTAGGATGAAATCGAGCCGTTATTGACGATCCGGCCACCCTTCGGATCCTGTGCCCGCATTAGGCGGAACGCATTATGGATACCCAGGAAAGAGCCGTGCAGGTTCGCGTCGACGACTTTTTTCCAATCGGCAAAGGCGATCTCATCCGGGTCGCCCGGCGGCACACCCATGCCCGCATTGTTGAACAGAAAATCGAG
>CAXAGK010000462.1:0-3468 GCA_963968305.1 uncultured Rickettsiales bacterium
TGACCTCTTCCTTGGTCACCTTCTTTCCGCTCCACGGAAGGACGGGTGGTTAGCAGAGCAGCAAATGGCAATCGCCGAGCATACGGCACTTTGCGGCGAACATTGTGATGTTGTGCTTCATCCAAACGAGGGTTTCAGCAAAGGCTTTATCAATATTCTGGCCATCCTGCAGTGCGACGTCGTCCTTTGGCCATTTGTAAGAGACGTTATGGACCGGCGGTAGGGCGCTCGGTCGTGGGTCGCCAAAAGAGACAACAGGACATTCACGGTGCCGCTGACGACGATGCAGTATTTCGTCTCCGATGGGGCGAAAAGTTCGAACAGCAGCCATTGCTGTAAAATATTGCTGATTGGTACCGTCAGCGAAAACCATTCTGCCCCCCGGTCCGGGTGTTTCGGCGAATTCGTCATAGCCGATGGTCCGGCCCTCTTTCCAGAGATGGTGAAACCCGTGCCGGTCCGTTGTAAGTGTTTGCGATGTTTAGTTGGGCTCACAAATGCGCTCCACATAGGGACGGAGCACGATTCTCATCCGCTCGAAATCAGCAATTGCGGGATTGAGCCGCCACAAGGCCGCGGTCGCGGCGGCTCGGTCGAGGTGACCTTCCGTCGTGTCGGGCCCGTTGGCTAACGCAATGTGTTTGTCTTGTAACTCTGACTCCTCGGGCGCCAACGCAGCAGGACTTCTCCGGATCCGCTTCGCTCGCTTGGCGGAATTGCACGAGCGCCTCCTCTAAGCGGCCAAGCTGGCGCAAGATCGTTCCTAGATTGTTGAGGGCGGATGGATGCGCCGGTGTATAACGCAGGGCCAGTTCATATTGCGGGATGCCTTCTTCGAGGCGTCCTTGTTGATGGATCGCATAGGCCAGCAGGAAGACCGTTTCGCCGGCCTGTGGCAGAGTCGTCAGAAGCGCGCGGGCGGTACTTTCGGCCTCCGCATAGCGGCCCGTTTGGGATAAATCCCAGATGGATTGAAGTTGGTCCATCGGCTCCATCTTTCATTTTAGTGAGGGTCGCGAAATGCAGAACATTGGGCAACCGCAGGAGCGTGACCTTGGCCGAGCGCAAAGGCGGGGTAATTCACTGAGTAGGGATACATTTAGGGGGAGATGGTCATGCAAGCCCGTTTCGGGATCATCGAAATTCCACGCACTATCGAGGCGGCCCGTGAAAATACACGGTTGGCGGAGGAACATGGTTTCGACATGGTTGGCGTCGCGGATTCTCAATCCTTGTTCCGCGAATTATTTGTGAGTTTAAGCGTCATCGGTGCGGCAACGGACAAGGTGCTTTTGGGGCCGACAGTGACTAACCCGCTAACCCGCCATCCGGCTGTCATGGCAAGCGGGCTCGCGTCCATTCAGGAAATATCGAGTGGGCGCGCGTTTCTCGGCATCGCGACCGGAGACAGCGCCATCTACAATCTTGGCGAACGCCCGAAAGGCCTGGCCGGACTAAAGGAATACATACAGGCACTGCGCCATCTCTTTGCGGGTGAACATACCGAATTCGGCGGCAAACCCATTCACACGCGATGGATCGGCGGTCTCGACCAGCCTGCCGTGCCGATCTACATCGCCGCCGAAGGGCCAAAAACCTTGGAGCTGGCGGGCGAGATGGCTGACGGCGTATTTTGTGGCATGGGCTTTTCGCCCGAAGTGACGAAGGCGACGCTTGAGCACATCGCGAAGGGTGCGGAGCGGGCGGGGCGTTCGCTCGACGATATCGATATCTGGGCGTTGGGCCGGGTCAATGTCGGCGCGGATCGGTCCGCCTTGGTCAGTGAAATCCGCATGGAACTTGCGTCGACGGCGCATCACGCTTTTCGTTTCACCCAGAAAGGTAAACTCGTGCCACCGCACTTCGCCGATGCAATCCGCGAAGTGCAGCAAGGCTACAATCCTTCTCACCATGAAGATCTCGGCGAGTCTCCGAACGCGCAATTGATGCAGGATCCGGAGCTACTTGCTTATATGGTCGACCGGTTCGCGGTGCTGGGAACACCGGAGGAATGTGTCAGCCAAATCCAACGCATCCGCGAGGCTGGGATTCATCAAATACTATTCACTGGCTTTGTTGACGACCGGCCCAGCTTGATCAAAACTTTGGGACGCGATGTCTTTCCGCGTTGTCGTAACTAGGAACTATTTAAAGCCTATGAAACTCTTCTGGACGCCCGCGTCCCCCTTCACTCGTAAAGTCGGCGTTACCGCCCGTGAGCTCCACCTGTGGGATAATATCGAAATTTTGCCCACGACCTGGTCGCTGCAGTGGGGGTATCGAACCGTGCCCTTCACGCCGGGACTGGCGGAGGCCAATCCGGTCGCACGTATACCGACACTGATTACCGAAGGGGGCGACGTTCTTGGTGATTCGACGCTGGCTTGTCTTTATCTGAATGACGTTTCCAATGGTAAGAAACTCATTCCGGAAGGCGAGGAGAAGTGGCGTATGTGGTCGCTCCACGCCATCGCGGACGGTATGTTGGAAGCGCAAATCCTGATGCGGGCGGAACATTTACGACCGACTGATATCCGCTCGGACAGTTTCCTTGATAAACAAAGAGACCGGATCGAGCGTTGTCTCGATGCGATGGAGGCACGTGCCAGCGAATTGGACGGCCCACTCGATCTGGCGCAGATCACCGTCGGTGTGACCTGTAGCTATCAGGATTGGCGCGATTGGCTCGGCGACTTTCGACCCAATCGTCCGCGACTAACTGATTGGTATGCGCGGTTCTCCGAGCGCGATGCGATGAAAATCACCGAACCCCAAGAAACTCCAGAGCAATAGGAACTCATCATGGCAAAAACTTCAGATCACATCGTTCTCGTCACCGGCGCCGGCGCCGGAATCGGGGCTGCGACCGCACGGCGCTATGCGAGTGAGGGCGCGCGGGTCATTGCGGCGGACTATCAAGCGGGCCGGTTGGATGACGTGCGGAAGGGGTTTGAAGCGAATATGCGGGGATTGGTCCTGGACCTCCGCAATTCCGATGCAGTCTTCTCGGCGATCGAAGGCCTGCCGGATGATTTCAAGGAGATATCGATCCTGGTCAATAATGCCGGCGTCGGGCCTGGCACCGAACCTGCGCATGAAGCGTTGCTGAGCGATTGGGAGGCGATCGTCGACACCAACATCAAAGGCGTTCTTTATTGCATACGAGCGATTTTGCCGGGGATGGTGGAGCGGAAACGGGGGCACATCGTCAATATCTCCTCGACATCCGCGACGAATAATTACAAGGGTGGGAACGTCTATGGCGGCAGCAAGGCGTTCGTTCGACAACTGTCGCTTAATTTGCGCTGCGATCTCTTGGGAACTCCGGTTCGGGTCTCCAGTATCGAGCCCGGCATGACGGAGACCCGCTTCACCGAGGTCCGTTACCGCGAAGACTCCGATAAAACGGCGGCACATTACGATGGCTTGGTGCCGTTGTCGGGTGACGATTTGGCGGATGTGATTTTC
>CAXAGK010000463.1:0-3455 GCA_963968305.1 uncultured Rickettsiales bacterium
CGGTTAACGGTTGCCGGGTTGGGCCTGGTCGATTCATGAATTTGCCGATCCCGTGTTGAGAACAACAAAGGGAGATCGGCGATGGCCGACGAAATCGGAAATGCGCCTGGTATGGTCGCGAAATCAGGGTTTTTACGGGATTGCACAGCGGCATGGGACTGGCCGCTAAAGGCATGTTCGTGTCCTTCGTGGTCTTCACCGCACTGAATGTGGATTTTGCCAACGGTATCTATTCCGCCGTCCGCGGTTGGATTGAAGCCACACTCAGCTGTTACTACATCAGCGCCTTTTGCGTCATGCTCGCGGTCTGCATCTTCTTGATGTGCAGCCGGTACGGCAACATTCGGCTTGGTAATGAAGATTCGCGGCCGGATTTCTCGAACGTCTCGTGGTTCGCGATGTTGTTCTCGGCTGGTGTTGGGATTGGTCTGTTGTTCTTCTCCATCGCCGAACCGTTGTTTTATTTCGAGAACACGGAAGCGTGAAAATTTTCCGACAACCCCTTTGCGGATCAGGCGGGCGCGACGGCGCTGAACGACCAACGTGCGATCCATGCGATGCGGGTCACCTATTTTCATTGGGGTTTCCATGCCTGGGCTGTCTACGTCATGGTCGGCTTATCTCTCGCTTATTTTGCCTTCAGTAAGAAATTGCCACTGACGCTCCGCTCGTCGCTCTATCCGATTTTCGGCGATCGAATTTACGGACCGATCGGTCACACGGCCGATTTGCTGGCTGTCTTCGGCACGGTCTTCGGTGTCGCCACCTCTCTCGGCCTTGGCGTCAGTCAGATGGCGGCAGGTTTGAACGTGCTGTTTGGTATCGATCCCGGGACAATGACGCAGATCATCTTGATCGCAATCATCTCCGTCGTGGCGACAATGTCGGCGGTCTCCGGTGTCGGCAACGGTATCCGGATTATTTCGGCGTGGAATATTTATCTCAGCATCGTGCTGGTCGCGTTCTTCCTCTTCGCGGGACCGACCGAATGGCTGATGGGCTTCTGGGTCGCGGGCGAAGCGGGCGACAAAGCCTGGCAAGGTGGCTGGACCATCTTCTACTGGGGATGGTGGATTTCATGGGCACCCTTTGTCGGCATGTTTATCGCCCGCATTTCGCGGGGCCGTACAATCCGCGAGTTCATGGTCGGCGTCATGTTTGTACCGACGACCATCGCCTTCTTCTGGCTCTGTATATTCGGCGGTAACGCTTTGCATATGGAGATACAGGCGGCAGCATCCGGTGGCGGTACCGCCAGTCTGCTGGATATGGTCCGCAATTTGAACCTGCCGTTGGCGTTGTTCGGTACCATCGAGCGATTGACGGACATCAATTGGCTCAGCTGGGCGATGTCGGCTTTGGCGACGCTCTTGCTGGCGACATGGTTCATCACGTCGTCGGATTCGGGCACACTCGTGATCACCACGATGCTCAGCATGGGAGACGATAACCCGCCGCAGAAATTCCGCATTATCTGGGGTATGGGCGAGGGTCTCGTTGCTGCAGTACTGTTGTTGGCGGGACAGCCATGTCTATGTCGGCCGTTCACCGGCCGCCGTAGTGCGGTGTAGAAAGCGCGGCATATTCTCATCATAATCCCGCACTGCATAATGCATCGTGCAGCGGTTATCCCACATCAAGACATCCCCATTCCGCCAATTGTGGCGGTAGATGTTCTCGTGGCGGGTTGCTTGTCGGTAGAGGTATTCCAGAATCGGCTGGCTTTCTTCTTGGCTCATACCAATGAAATGCGATGTATAATAAGGATTGATAAATAACGCTTTCCGGCAGCTTCCTGGATGGGTCCGGACAACTGGATGAACAACGCCAGGCGGCACATCCGTTACCTGGACTCTGGACGGCACCTCGGTAACCAGTGTCTCTGCATTGTGTTCCGCTTGCAGCCCATTGAGAAACGCTCGCAACGGATCGGAAAGCTCGTTATAGACCGCGTACATATTGGCGAACATTGTGTCGGCACGTCCTTCGGTGCCTTCGATCGCGTAGAGCATGGATAGCGCTGGTGGAACCTCGCCAAAGGAAATATCGGAATGCCAGAAATCATTGCGCGGCCCGAGCTTTCCGGGCCGATTCTCCAGCACCATCACCTCAGGGTTAGACTCCAATCCCCGACGTGATCCGAGCGGATGCGGCTCCAAGGCGCCGAAGCGTTCGGTGAAGTCGACTTGATGGCCGGGCTCAATGGATTGATCGCGGAAGAAAATAACTGAATGATCGTAGAACGCCTGCTCAATCTCGCCAAATATCTCGTCGTCGAGCGGCTGTGATAAATCAACATCCAGGATTTCCGCTCCAAATGCGCCTGAAGCGGGGCGCACCCTGATGCGATCAAAGTCTCGCTCGACAGAAGCAATGGCAGTCATCATTATTCTTCCTTCTTCCTAAAACGGCCGGTCGCCGGTCAATGTAGTACGGTGAAGTAAGCGCCGTTGCGGCAATGCATAATCGCAAATCGCCAGATGCTGCGTCGGAACATTGTCCCACATCACCACATCACCGACGCACCACTTGTGGCGGTAGGAAAATTCCTCTCGGGTGCAATGCACCCAAAGTTCCTGCAGCAATTCACGACTTTCATCCTCCGGCATGCCGAGAATACGGATGGTATGACCTTCGTTGACATAAATGCTTTTCCGTCCGGTGACGGGGTGGGTCCGAACGACAGGGTGGACCACTTCTGGGACTAGGTCTTTTTGATGTTCCTGGAGCGACGCGTCATTGTTTCCGTCTTCGACAAGCTTGCCGAACCGATTGCCAAGACTGAAGGCCGCTTTCAAGGTGCTGAGCTCGCGTTTGCGCGCTTCCGGCAGCGCTTCAAAGGCTGCCGCCGTGCTGGCCCAAATTGTATTGCCGAGTGATTGACCATCTTCCTCCGGAATTTCAATGGCATAGAGAATGGACCCGCGGCTCGGTTCCGCCAGATACGAAAGGTCAGTATGCCAATATCGTCCCGCATCGGGAATTCCGACATTCCTACCGTTCTCGAGGATGTTGGAGACCACGAGGATTTCCTTGTGCTCATGATGAAGATATTGATCAAGCACGTGAATCTCTAAGCCACCAAACCGGCGGCTGAATCTCAATAGCTGTTCCGGGGTGATTGTCTGATCGCGGAAGACCAGAACTGAATGCTGGTTCCAGGCATCGACCAGGGATTGGTGATCCTGCGCAGACAAATCGTCCGACAGATCGAACGATGAGACCAAAGCCCCGACCGGGCCGTCGAAAGGTTTAACTTGTGGGGTCATCGTTACCGCCCTCTTGCCAGTGTTTCATGCTTATCCATGGACGCCTGATAATGCCGCGCCCAGGTCTGGGCTCTCATCCAATTTCCCGAGCGTCGCCGCAAACGCATCCGCCGCGGAGGTGGTCATGGGTTTGAGGCCGAAAGCCGCACAATCGCGAAACTTAGCGGCGACTTGTGCGTCGGAAAG
>CAXAGK010000464.1:0-3440 GCA_963968305.1 uncultured Rickettsiales bacterium
CAGTAATACGCATCGACATCGTCCGGCCCCAGCCCGGCATCCGCCAACGCGCCCGCAGCGCTTTCGGCGTGAAGCTGGGCGACCGATTTATCCGTCGCCTTCCGCGTGGGATGCTCGTAAATCCCAGCAATATAGGCCTTACCGTTAATGGTCATAGTCAGCCTGGTCCTTGAATGTGAAATCAAACGAATGGCCAGTGCATATTACCAGCCGATGACAGGGAAAATAGAAGATGTGCGCGAACCGTCCAGCGTAATCTGGTCTATTCGATCCGCTCGAGAAAAATGCCGTCAAAAACCACGCTGCTGCGTTGCGAGTCTATAATGAGCCGTTTGTACGATACTGGCGTGATATAGCCATAAACTTGGCTGCCTTTTTGTTCGCAATCGCGAAATGTCACTGTAGCGATATAGGCATCGTCAGAATTCAAACTTTGATCCAGTTATTACTGAATAAGAGGTGCGAAAGTTACCGACACGGGGGCATGTAACAGCATCACCGTCCCGTTTGAAGCTTTCTGTGTATACCCCGTCCGTCCCGTCGGCGCGCGCTAGGGGCAGGTTATATTCCAACACTTCCGTCATCAGGCAATGGCCGATATCGGAGAAATCCGCCTCGACCACCTGCCATTGTCCACGAGGGAATTCGTCGGCGAGCCCGGTGTTGGCGTTGGCAAGAAAGATTAGAAAGACGAGGAGACGAAGTGCGGGCATCTAGTGCGGCCGGTGCAACTCGGCGGCGGGCCGCGTAAAAGTGTGTCGACCCCGCTTGAATCCCATTTCCGGCGCGATTATCTCGGCGACGGCTTGTTCCGGCGTTCCGGCGTTAAAGATGACGATATCGGCGGGATTACCCACGGCGATCCCATAATCGTCCCGCCGCAATAGTTTGGCTGATTGGACCGAAGCCATTTCGAAGCAATCGTGGATTTCGCTGGGTTTATTTGCCTGTGCGATATTTGCGTACATGTTGGCCATCCGGATCAACGAGCCGTCCCCGAACGGCGTGAACGGATTGAGGATATTGTTGCTGGAAAGCGAGTAGGTGACGCCGGGCGGTATCAGGCGGTGGGCGGGCAACACCCCCCGGTGCACCCCGTAGTCTTGATCACGGCCCATCAGGAATAGATCGGTCGCGGTTAACACGGTGAGGGCAACACCGGTGTCGACCAGACGCTTTGTGATCGCGGCGATTTGATCGGGCGGCGCCATCGACATCTTGGTGACGTGTCCGACCGCGACGCGCCCGCCATAGCCGAATTTCTCTGTGAGGTCGCAGACATAGTGAACGTCCATGTCGTCCGACGTGTTGCCGAAATCCAGATGTATGTCGATGTCGATATCGTATTCGCGGGCCAGCTCGAAGATGCGGCCGATCTGTCCGTTATAGTCGGTATCGTATCCGGGTGCGGCACCAATACAGCGCGCGCCCCGGTCGAGGGCCTCAAACAGAAAATCGTCGGTGTCGGCGACTTGCGTGAGCCCTTCCTGCGGGAAAGCGCAGATTTCAACATCAATGGCCCGGGCGTAATCCTTCGCCGCCTGCATGACACCCTCGAGGGAGATCAAGCCGGCAGGCGGATCGATTTCAACATGGGTCCGCATCCGGGGGGCACCATTCATGATACATTTCTCCAGGGTACGGCTAGCGCGCTCATGGACGTCCTCAACCGTGAAACCGCGTTTTGCTTCCGCGACTCGGGCCGCGTGATTGGTTGGGCCGGTCTCCGGCTCCGGAGCGCATCGACCCATTATGCAGGCTTTGTCGAGATGAATATGCGTCTCCACCATACCCGGTGTGGCGAGTTTACCGGCCAAGTCCAACTCTTCGCCCACCGTTTGCAGGGCCTTTCCGATGGCCGCGATCTTGCCGTCATCTATGAGAATATCGAGTGGGCCATCGTCCTCGCGTCCCATAATATTCGCGTTTCGTAGGATTTGGATCATGAGGTGTTAGCTCAGGGTTGGATGAAATTGACGCGGCGCGCGCTTTTCACTTTTTGCCGATGGTATAGTTTGATCTTAAACTGGCCGCTATTGGCAAGACCTCAGCAGGAACGGGAGTGCATTCGATGTCGGTTCAATTGGTGAAGGGCAAAGGTTCGGTTCGCGATCAGGTGAGCCCCGAGGAATGGCAGGCGCGGGTGGAACTCGCGGCCGGGCACCGGGTGTTGGCCTATTACGGCGTCAACGACATGACCTACAACCATTTCAGCCTGCGCGTGCCGGGCGAGCCAAACGCCATGCTCGTCAAGCGCACCGATTGGATGTTCATGGAAGTCACCGCGTCCTCATTGATCAAATGTGATCTCGACGGCAATCCGCTCATTCCTGAAGATGGGCCGCAAGTGCGGGGCGGTGCTTTGATCATTCATGCGGGATTGCTCAAGGGACGTCCCGATTTGAACGCCGTGCTCCATACCCATACGCCGAATATAATGGGTGTTTGCGCACATAAATCCGGCCTTCTGCCGATCAATCAGCACGCGATGCGGTTCTACGGCGAGATGAAGTACCACGAATTTGAGGGTTTCGAGTTTGACCCCGACATGACGCCAAAGCTGATGCGGGACCTGGAAGGCGGCAAATATATGCTGCTGCGCAGCCATGGCGCACTGGTCTGCGGCGAAAGCGCGCCCGAATGCGTGGTCAATCATCACTGGCTGGAAATGGCCTGTCAGGGACAAATCGCGGCGCTCTCGGCGGGCGAAGGGAATTACTTGGTGCCGCCGAAGGAAGCCTGTGAGTACGCCCATTCGCAATTCCAGGATGCCGGTGATTTTCTGAAGGGCGGTAAGGATTGGGAGGCCTGTATCCGTCTCGCGGATCGCCTCGATCCGTCCTACCAGGAATAGCGCTATCTGAGCGAGACCAAGGTAAAGTCGGGGCCGACCGGCTTGCCAGTCGTGGGCGTTTGCCGGCCTTCGGTGAGTTTCGTGACCCGATTGGAAATATAGGCGTCGAGTGAGGCGGCTGTTATCGTGCCTTCACCGAAGAGGTCGGCTTTACCGTTCAAGCCTTCGACCAGAGCTTTGGTGAAGGCGCATTTTCCCAATTGGGCTTCTCTAGCGAGAACTGTTTGCCGGTCGAAGACGCGAAGACGACGACGCCGTGTTCGGGACTCTTGAGGTCGTTTAACACCCGACCGACGTCGATGGATGCTTCGGACGCGTTCCGGCACCAAACAGAGGCCGAACAGGATTGCCATCAACATGAACAGCCGGTCGCCCGATGGGTCGCCCATCAGCAAGAGGAGTTGGCCGGCGCCTATGGATCCCTTGTTGATCACCATATAAATGGAAAATACGCGTCCCTTTGTTTCGCTAGATGCAGCTCCGGTGAGCCAACTTTCTGCGACCATCAAGACCATGGCCGAGCAGAAACCGAAAACCAGGCGGAGCAAAATCCAGGAGTAAGGATTTACCGACATCGGCAAGATCA
>CAXAGK010000465.1:0-3423 GCA_963968305.1 uncultured Rickettsiales bacterium
AGACAACACTGCGTCGCCCCGCTGCCACGTCTCGAGGGGGAATGCCTTAAGGATGCCCTTCGCCGAAAATGGCATGGCCCCCAGATGCACCGGGATATCGTTCCCTTGCGCCACCACATCGCCCGCATGATCGAGTATGGCGCAGGAAAGATCGGCGGAGAGACTGAGAAGCGGTGAGAAACTCGCCCGCATCATGACCGACTTCATTTCCTCACAGATCGCGTAGAGGCCGCCGCGCACTACCTCGAAAGTGACAGGGTCGTCGCGCAGGATCGAAATGTCGCTCATGCCAACGCCTCATGCTCGCTCAACTCCAACCTGCCGGAAGGGCGGACCTCCAGTTTCTGCCCGTCGAGCAAACGGATTGTCGCGCCGAAATCCTCGATAATCGCCGGACCTTCAAGGGATAGGCCTTCCTTCAGCGCATCCCGCCGCCAGACCGGCACCTCCCGGCACGACCCGTCCTCGCTGATGACTTGCCGGGACCGTGCCGCCGCGTTGCGCCCCTCAAGCGCGAGACGCGGCCAACCGCCATCGTCGACAGCGCCACTTGCGACCAACCGCAAATTCACCAACTGGACGGTGTGATCCAGCAAGTCGTAACCATAGGTCTCGCGATAGGCGGTGCGAAACGCGACGTCCAAGTCACCCGCCAACGGTGCGTCGCCGGACGCCACAGGCAAGTTTAGCTCGAAGAGTTGGCCTTCGAACCGGGCATCGAGCGAGCGCTCATATCGCCAAGCGCCGCCACCATCCTCGGCCGCGATCAATGTCTGAGCGCGCTCTTCCAGCGACGCGAATCCCGCATCGAGCTCTCCCAATTGCAAATCATCGAAGCGGCGTAAGTGGGTCTGCACCAGATCGTGGCGAATATCGCCGAGTAGCGTGCCAATCGCACTGAAGAGACCCGGCACCGGCGGGATCAATACGCGTGGCACACCGACCTCACGAGCGATTTCAGCTGCATGCAACGGACCCGCACCACCAAACGCCACCAGACTGAAATCGCGGGGATCGAGGCCTCGGCGCAGAGTGGCAAGTCGCACCATCTCCGCCATATTTGCCGTCGCGAGCCGCAAAACACCCCAGGCCGCGCGTTCCACAGACCATCCGAGCGGCCCGGCAATATCAGTCTCGACGGCACGGCGCGCCAACGTTGGGTCGATCTCCAAATCCTCACTGCCGAATCCGTCCGCCGCGACATGTCCCAGGACAACATGCGCGTCGGTCACCGTTGCCTGCTCGCCGCCGCGCCCATAACAGGCGGGGCCCGGCAGAGCACCAGCGCTCTCGGGACCTACCTTGAGAACACCCGCCGCATCAATCCAGGCAATCGAGCCGCCGCCTGCGCCGATCTCAATCAAATCAATGACCGGGCTTTGAATAGGATAACCGCCGACATCCGTCCCATCGACGAAACGATCCGCATAGAATTCGGTGCTGAGTTTTGGCCTACCATCGACCACCACACCGGCTTTCGCCGTCGTCCCGCCCATATCGAAAGCAATTAGGTCGCCGAGACCTTCCGCCTCGCCAAGCGCCACCGTCGCGATAATGCCAGCGGCGGGGCCGGATTCTATTAGATGCACTGGGTAGCGCCGCGCATTCGCCGCCGAGGTCAGACCGCCGTTCGATTTGACGATGGAAAGATCGCCAATCTCCCGAGCGCGTAAATTATCGCCCAGGGCGTCGACATAGCGTTGCACCACCGGCCCAATGAAGGCGTTTACCACAACCGTGCTAGTGCGCTCGAACTCTCGAAACTCACGGCAGACATCACTCGACAGGGTGACGAACAACTCCGGCAGCGCTGATTGAAGGGCAGCGCCCAACACCCGCTCGTGTCCATCGTTCGCATAGGCGTGCAATAAAGATATCGCAACTGCTTCCACATCCGCCCTTCGGATCTCACCGATCAGCCTTACTATTTCCATCTCAGTCAGAGGCGTGATAGCGACACCGTCCGGGCCCATTCGTTCCACGGCCTCGAAACGCAGCTCTCTCGGCGCCAGGGCTGGGGATATTTTTGGCGCCAGATCATAGAGGCGCGGCCGGGCATGGCGGCGTAAGGCCAAAACATCGCGAAACCCCTTTGTCGTGATTAGCGCGGTCTTCGCCGCCTTCTTCGTGATCAGCGCATTGGTCCCGACCGTGGTGCCGTGAAAGACCGCATCCGCCCCGCCCCCGGTTCTCTCGCGGTATCGGTCGACCCCAGTAATCGCACCCTCGGCCGGATCCGAAGGTGTCGACGGTACCTTGAACGCGGAGATGATCTTTCCCGACGCCCGGTCGAGCGCCAGCACATCGGTGAACGTGCCGCCAACATCGATCCCCAGAGCGATTTTATCTTCCCGCAACATAAAGTTTGTTTCCGGCTTTCTCAGTAATGATATTCCTATACCTAAGTTAAGGTTGCTCGCGTCCACAAAGGAACAAGAACTATGTCCGACGCCCTTCCACAATCCGCCGAAATCGTCGTCATCGGCGGCGGTATCGTTGGCTGCTCAACCGCCTATCATTTGGCGAAGCGAGGCAAGAAGGACGTGATCCTGCTGGAACGCTCGAAGCTGACCAGCGGCACGACCTGGCATTCGGCGGCGCAGGTCCGCCAACTCCGTTCTAGTTCCAGCCTTACGACGCTGATGAAATACAGCGCCGAGCTCTACCAATCTTTGGAAGCGGAGACCGGACAATCCACCGGTTGGATCGGCTGCGGTAGCCTCAGCATCGCCGCCAACGAGGATCGGATGACCCATATCCGCCGCCAAGCGTCACTCGCCCGAGCCTTCGGCATTGAGGTCGAGGAAATCGACGCGGCGGAGATCAAGAAGCTTTGGCCCATCGCCAATACGGATGACCTGCATGGCGGCATTCTCTCACCGAGCGACGGGCGGGTGAGTTCCAGCGATGTATGCGCCGCCTTGATCAAAGGCGCTCGCGGTGGTGGCGTGCGCATCTTTGAGGATACACCGGTCACCGGCTTCACCTTCGCCAACGGCCGCATCAGCGGCGTCGAGACGGAGAATGGCACTATTGCCTGCGACGCCGTGGCGCTGTGCGGCGGTCTATGGTCGCGCGCAATCGCAAGCATGGCAGGGATTTCAGCACCACTTTACGCCTGCGAGCATTACGCGCTGATCACCAAGCCGTTCGATGGAATATATACCGGCATGCCGGTGCTCGGTGCCCATGATGGATACATGTATATCCGTGACGAGGCACAAGGCCTACTTGTCGGTAGTTTCGAGCCGAACGCCAGACCGGTCGATTTGAATCAGCTACCGAATGATTTCTCCTTCGACCTTCTGGGGGAGAATTGGGATCATTTCGAGCCAATCATGGCAGAAGCCTTGCACCGCATCCCGGCGCTCGAGACAGCGGAAGTGCGGATGCTGTTGAACGGCCCCGAGAGTTTCACCCTGG
>CAXAGK010000466.1:0-3421 GCA_963968305.1 uncultured Rickettsiales bacterium
CCGCGACGGCGGCACAGCAATTATGACAGGGCGGCTCGATCGCTTTCTCGCCTTCGACGAGGGTGCGGGCACGATCACAGTGGAACCAGGCGTCACTTTCGCCGATCTGCAGGCATTCGCCCTGCCCCGCGAATTCTTGCCACCAGTGACCCCCGGTACCGGTCTCGTGACCTTGGGCGGTGGTGTGGCAAGCGATGTCCACGGGAAAAACCATGACCGGGACGGCAGCCTGGGAAATCACATCGACTGGCTTGATGTCGTCTTAGCGGACGGTAGTTGTGTGCGGACCTCACGCACAGAACGGCCTGACCTGTTCGCCGCGACGGTTGGCGGATGTGGTCTGACCGGTATCATTGCCGCCATTGGCCTCCGCCTCAGACGGCACCGCGCCAATGCGGTCAAGACGCGCGAATTCTGCGTCCGAGATCTCGAGCATTATTTCGAATTGATGACGGAACACCGCAACACGTCGACGTACTCAGTGGGTTGGATCGACGCCCTACAACGGGGGCCGCATCTGGGCCGCGGTATTTTTCAAACCGGAGAACCCGTCGACGACCCTAGCATCAAATCTCGGGACCGCACCTATTCCGTCCCGTTCACATTTCCCGACATGACATTAAACCGGGTTAGCGTGGCACTGTTCAATGAGGTGTATTACCGCCGGGTGCCGACGGGTGGCCGCAGTCGTATTGTCGACTACGATGCCTTCCATCATCCACTCGACGCAGTTGAGAACTGGAATCGATTTTACGGCCGTGGCGGCTTCTATCAATTCCAATGCGTTCTACCCGACGAAACTGCCTTTTCTGGTGTTAAAGCATTGTTGGAAAAGGTCGCCACAGCTCGAGCCGCCTCTTTTCTTGGCGTTTTAAAGACCTTCGGCGCCGGAGGTCTCGGGCATCTGTCTTTCCCCCGACCAGGTGTCACGTTGAGCCTCGATATTCCGGCGCGAGCGGAAACATTGGCCTTAATGCAAAGCTTGGAAGCAACGACGTTGGAACATGGCGGACGTCTCTATCTCGCCAAGGATGCGGTGATGTCCGCCGATGGATTCGCGCAAATGTACCCCCGTCTTGATGAGTTCCGCGCCGTTTTGGATAAGTATGATCCAGATGAAAAATTCGGCTCGGAAATGTCGCGGCGGCTGAGAATACGTACGGCGACATGACCGACCCGGCCCCACAAATTAAGACCTGGATCATTCTCGGTGCGTCCTCCGTGGTCGGTCGCGCGTTCGCACGCCGGGCGGCGGCGAAAGGCGCCGATGTGGTCCTGGCCGGGCGGGATACCGAGGATTTGGCGCGAACCGCGCAAGATATCTTGGCACGCTTCGACGTGTCTGCGACGGCATTCCCGTTCGATGCGGACGATTACGACACCCACGAAGAGCTGGCCAACGCGCTA
Organism: uncultured Rickettsiales bacterium; assembly: GCA_963968305.1. Taxonomy (GTDB): domain Bacteria; phylum Pseudomonadota; class Alphaproteobacteria; order UBA8366; family UBA8366; genus UBA6544. The sequence goes on from CAXAGK010000466.1 coordinate 1,408, forward strand.
AACGAACGCCAGGCGCCATTTGGCATTTTTCTGCTCTTCGGCACCATGCCGGAACAATCGGAGATCAACGCGAACTTCGACCTCGCCGTGCAGACAATCAACGTCAACTATCTGGGTGCCGTTTCCATCCTCTCACGCCTGGCTGCCAAACTTGAAGCGGACGGCTCGGGACGTGTCGTTGTCATGAGTTCAGTGGCGGGCGACCGCGGGCGATTGAAAAATTACGTCTATGGATCAGCCAAAGCGGGCTTGAACGCATATCTGCAAGGACTGCGCGCGCGGCTCTGTCGCGCCGGAGTTAGCGTCACGACGGTCAAAGCCGGATTCATCGACACCGACATGACCTTCGGCGCACCAGGATTGTTTCTCGTTGCAACACCGGATGCCTGCGCCGAGGCTTGCTTAACCTTGGCCGAAAAGGGCCGGGACGTCGCATATTTCCCCTGGTTCTGGCGTTACATCATGTTAATCATTCGCCACATCCCAGAAAAAATATTTAAACGGATGAGTATCTGACACTCATGTTCGCGTATCCAAAAAGTCATTTCGAGCCAAGGTAGCGGGTCACGTGTTCTCCATCGTCGATAGTTTCCTGCCCGAGCCCGCCCAGTGGGTAGGTTTCGGCGCAACTCTTCTGACCTTCCTGATGCTCGCGGGCCTCGGCAGCATTCGCGGCATTTCGGATGACTTGCCGGGCCTACCAATCCTGATCGGTTGGTCCATACTCACCGTGGTACTCACGATCGTCGGCGTTTTTACGCCATGGGCCTTCACGCCCTTCTTCTGGGGTCTGGCGGCCATTTCCGTCTTCTCCCTGGTCATCATGATCAAGCACACAAGCGTTAGCTTGATGCCACTGCTGCCAATATTCGTCCTTGGCGCGCCTTTACTCCTGGTTATGGCCGGGAAAGTTCCCTCGGAGGTCGACAGCTTCACCCATTGGCTGCCGAACGGTCTCTATATCGTCGAGAATGACGGCTTCCTGCGCGCCAACCGGCCGGAAAGCCGCTCCGTCTACCCCGGCTTCCCCTACAATGTGACGTATCTGTTTTTGGCTGCGAGCCGGTTTGCAGGCGAATTTGTCGAGAACGCGATTATCCTGTTCAACGTGACCTGGCTGCTGCTCTTCGCTGCTTTACTTGCTTGGTTGCTACGCCGCAGCGGTGCCGTGCCATCGGGCAACGCCTGGAAGCTCGCCGCTTTCGCCCTTCTTTGCGCGACGATCCTCAACCCGATCTTCGTCAGGCGTATTTGGCTGACCTCCTATCCGGACACTTCGACATCGATCGTCGTCGCCTTCGCCGGCATCGCCGGGTGGCTATGGATCGAAGCCATGGTCCACAAGGATCGCTCGGAGGTCGCCAAGGCGCTTGCCTTCGCCCTGCTGCTGACACTACTGATTAACATCAAACAAGCTAATCTCGTGCTGGTGGTGGCATTGGTCACAGCCACTGGCATGGTCGCCCTGCGCGACCATGCCGCCCCATTCAGCACCTATCTGAAGCGATTGCCGGTCATCATCGGTTTGCCGCTGATATTATATTTTAGTTGGCGATATTATCTGACGGACGTCACGTCGCTGAATGAAAACAAAATGCTGCCGTTCGCGGATTGGCCGTTCGAGCAGTTACCCGACCTGCTGCGCAAAATGGGTGTCGTCGTCTATCGCAAGGCGCTCTACTTCGCGCTCGGGCTTGGGCTCTTGGTGTGGGGTTTGCGGGTTTGGATCGGGCGGCCAAAGTCGAGCTTTGACCGCCTTGCGATCATCGTCGGAGCGACCTTTGTCGGTTACAATTTATTCCTACTGCTGATTTTTGTCGCGCATTTCAACGGACATCCCCAATCCTATTGGCGCTTCAACACTCATATCGGCTTTCTGATTTTCGCCACAACAGTCTATCGCCTGGGTCTCGCCTATCACCGGCATGGAGAACGTCTAAAGCCGGGCATCATCACCGGCTTGAAGAAAGCCGCAACCGCACTTGTGATCATCGTGCCATTGCTGGAACTGGGG
>CAXAGK010000467.1:0-3415 GCA_963968305.1 uncultured Rickettsiales bacterium
GCCTTCAGGCATTCCTCACGCAGCGGTTCTCTTAGGTCTCGCACGACATTCGAGATGTCACGAACCGGGCTTTGGACAACACGCAATCCGACAAGTCGATCGGCCAATCCAGCGGCCTCCGCCGACTCGCCATACCAATCGCGAAGACGCGGTGTCAGACAAACGACAACGATCCGTTGGCCTAATGTGTAGGCCGTATGCAGTGCCGCCTCGGACAAGCCGACGACGGGAATGTCGAGCATTTCCTTTGCGGCCGCGAGTCCTGGATCACCGAAGGCGGAGACAATCGCCGCATCATGGCCTTGCGCTCGTTCCGCTAACACGTCGAGAAGTGCGTGGGAAGCGATAGCGGCTTCGACTCTCGTTTCGATATATTGCGCGCCGAAAGCGGCGGTTGCGGCATCGATTTTAACACCCGGCGACGCGCTGCGTCGCGCTTCGGCCGCCATCACCTCGGTAACGGCTTCAGTGATATTCGGATTAACGAGCAAAATTTTCATGAGCACGCCGCAGGTTTGTATACGGCGTCTACGATAGGTGGGACTGGCCCTACCCTCAACGTTTTAGTGTATGGCATTTCCGCAGGATTCTAGCTCTTTGAGGCGGTGGAAAATCCAAGTTCCTGTACAGCATCGGCCAATTTGGCGGCAAAACGGGAGTCTTTGTGAATGGCTCGGCTGTGCGGGGGAGTTCGTCGGACATTCCCTCGACCGCATGGCTGGTCAATAAGACGACCGGTGTTTCGGACATCGCGTCGACCCCACGCAATGCCTTCGCGAGTTCCAATCCGCTAAGGTTATCGAATTCCAACGACGTGATGATCAAGTTCGGCTTCAGGGACACAGCCAATCTAAATGCGTCGAGCGGATGATCCGCATAGGCCAATTCGAAGCCGTTGTTTGATAGATCGGCGGTAACGAGCTTACGTTTCACGCCCTTTGTTATGACGAGCAACGCAACAACGTTCTCTTCTGTTTTCGAGGATGTCTGCGCTGGTCCGCTGGTCGGTAGAGACTCCAAAATGCCACTTAGCCGCTACGCAGAAATCTCGTCTCCGCCCTCAAGAATATCCCGAATTCGATCAATATATTTTTGCACATCCAGCAGGTTCTCGCTCGTGAGTTGCCTGGTGGTCTCAATATAATCTTCCAGCCGATATGAAATGAGGCTGACCGAATCGAAACCTTACGTACCGGTGGACCCTTTCAAGCTGTGGGTGTTGCGTTGAAATTCGACGTAATCCGCTCCGCGATCGTCTTCTTCGCCACGATAAAGTTTGTCGATAATGCGATCGATTTTATCGAGCTTTTCGGCGCTCGTATTGATGAATTCTTGCTTCAGGCGTTCTAACGCATCTTGGATGTCAATTTTGGACATATTTGAGGTCTATCGGGCGATAAATAATTGAATTAAGAGGTCGGCATAGCGGTAGCAGGGTATTTCCCAAGTGACAATAATTATCGTTAACGTCCTTTCCAAATTGCGCCGCGTTTTTCATTGAACGCGCGCCTCGCTTCCTTACTGTCTTCGGATGCGAATGCACCGGATGTGGCTTCCAGAGCGCGCCGCGGCACATCCTTGAAATCCATGTTTTCCATCTCGTAGATCAAGTCTCTAGTAATTTTTAAGGCGAAGGGTGACATCGCGGTCAATCTGAGTGCCAAGGATCGGGTCGCTGATTCCAATTCCGCCCGCGGAACGACTTTCGTCACCAATCCCAATCGTCCGGCTTCCGACGCGTCGATGGGATCGCCGGTCAGGATCAACTCTGTTGCCCTCATGCGACCGATCAGTTTCTGGAGATGCCAGACATGCATTCCCGGTGGCGCCGCTAGATTGGGTACGCCCGGATATCCGAAACTCGAATCGTCGGACGCGACGACCATGTCGCAGGTGAAGGCCATGGTACAGGCCCCCTCTCGGGCGTAGCCGTGCACGGATGCGATAATTGGTTTCGAGAGGCCGCGAACCCGCCGCACTTGTTCGACGTAGAACTTTTCCAAAAAGTTAGCCATCTCGTCCGTGCCGAACGCTTGGAGGTATTTTAGGTCCGCGCCGGCCGACAAGCCCTTGCCCTTTCCCGAGAGGATAATGACCTTCACATCCTCGTCATTATCCGCCCGCTCCAGTGCTTCGAAATATTCATCCGTCATGGCCTCGTGGATCGCATTCACCGGTGGCCGGTTCAATGTGATCGATGCAATACCTTCGGAGACGTCATAGAGCAGGTATTTGTATGTGTCGGTCATTCGGCCGCCGCTGCCGCGGTCTCCGCTTCGAAACGAAATCCTCTATAGCCATCGGCCACGATCTCTTCGCAGGTTCGCCGATACCGGCCGACACCGCCGATATAAGGCATGAACAGACGCGGCTTACCCGCAATGTTCGCGCCCATATACCAGGAATTGGCGCGCGGAAATAAGGTTTTGTTGGCGGTTTCCTGGACGTGGTCGACCCACTCATCTTCGGCCGTCAATTCCGGCTCCATGAGGTCGAGCCCGTGATCGCGCATATGCAAAATACTCTCCGTCACCATATCCACATGTTGCTCGATAGAGATAATCATATTGCTTTTGACCGATGGACTGCCGGGCCCAGTGATCATGAACAGGTTCGGGAAAGCTTCCGTCATCAAGCCTAGATAGGTGCGGGGACCCGCATACCACTTTTCTTTCAGCGCCTGTCCGCTCCGCCCGCGAATGTCGACGTTGAAGAGAGTCCCTGTCATGGCATCGAAGCCGGTTGCGAAGACGATACTATCGAATTTGTAGCCTTTGCCATTGGCCACGAGACCATTCGGCATGAATTGTTCGATAGGCTCGCCGCTGATGTCGACGAGATCCACATTGTTGCGGTTGTAGGTCTCAAAATATTCAGTGTCGATGCAAATACGTTTTGTGCCGATGGGATAGGTTTTTGGCGCGAGGAGTTCGGCGGTCTCTGGATCTTTCACCGTATGACGAATCTGCTCGCGTACGAATTCGGAAGCCGTGTCGTTGGCTTCTTGATCGGTGAGAAGATTGTTGAAGGAACCGAGATATCCGGCGCCGCCGATCTCCCAACGCTTTTCGTAGGTCTCCTGACGTTCTTCTTCGCTCACCGATAGGGCTGGTTTGTCGTTCAGATCCTTTAGGCTGCCGTGCGACGTATAGCGCATTTCCTCACGCTTGGCGGCGTAGTCTTCTTTCCAGGACTGTTCGTAGTCCGTCGTCATTGGCTCGTTCTGCGATGGGATTGAGTAGTTTGGCGTGCGTTGGAACACGGTGACATGCGCCGCTTCTTCCGCCAGTACCGGAATCGATTGTATACCCGACGAGCCCGTGCCGATCACTGCGATGCGCTGGCCGGTAAAGTCGACCTTCTCGTGCGGCCAATTGCCGGTGTGATAGGTGTTTCCTAGGTAGTCGGAGAGACC
>CAXAGK010000468.1:0-3407 GCA_963968305.1 uncultured Rickettsiales bacterium
CATCAAACGTTTTACCCGCGCCGGATAATGCATCGCATAGGCCATGGCGATTCCGGCGCCCATCGCGGTCCCGATGACATGGCACGGCCCATCCATCCCGACGGCAGCGGTCAGCGCTGCGATATCACCGGTCATGTCGTTGATGTCGAGCGTGCCCTTGGACTTCTCTGACAAGCCGAACCCGCGTTGATCGTAGCGCAGCACCCGGAACTCTTTCTCTAGGGCCGGTAACACATCGCTCCAACTTTCCAAAGCACCACCCAACTCATGCACCAGAACCAGGTTCTCCTTGTCTTCGCCCGAGACCGCGTAGCGCAATGCCACGCCGTTTACTTCCATCCAATCCATCGTCATTTCCTTATAGTTCGGGGGCACTCAAGACGCCGCAATCATCCGCGTAGCTTAGCGCCGCTCCGCTCTTGGCCTGTAACTCGTCCCCCGACAAACCATCGATCATCTCTCGCACGAGGAACCCGCAGGGCGTGACGTCGACAACGGCGAGGTCGGTATAGACCCGGTCCACCGTGCCAACACCAGTCAACGGATAGCTGCAGGTCTTGACCAGTCGCGGCTCCCCGGTTTTGGTCGTGTGCTGCATGGTGACCCGTACGCTCTTCGCCCCGGTCACCAAATCCATGGCGCCGCCGACGAGCTGGCCCTTGTGCGTCATCTTTGCGTCCCAGTTGGCGAGGTCGCCGGTCTGTGACACTTCGAACCCGCCGAGCAGGGTGACATCCAGATGCCCACCCCGGATCATGGCGAAAGCCATAGTGGAATCGAACAGCGCCGCGCCGGGGTTGAGGGTAATTTTCTGGCTGCCCGCGTCGACAAAGTCTGGATCTTCCTCGTTCTCACCCGCGACGGGACCGACACCAACGATGCCGTTCTCCGAATGGAACATCAGGTCGCGGTCGACTGGTTTGTGATTGGCGATCAACGTCGGCATGCCAAGGCCGAGATTGACATAGGTGCCTTCTTCCAAGTCCTGCGCCGCGCGCCAGGCGATCTGATGGCGTGACAATGGCTGCATTATCCGAGCCCTCCCGCGTTGGCGGGGCTCATGTCCTCGCAATGAAACACTCGGTCGACGAATATGCCGGGGATATGAACGTCCTCAGGCGGGATCGGGTCCTGCGAAGTGTCACTCGTCTCGATCACCGTCACCCGCGCAGCCATCGCCATGGCGAGGCCAAAATTGCCCTGTGTGCCGCGAAACCGCACGTTACCCCAACGGTCAACCCGAGCGGCGCGGATCAAAGCGAAATCTGCCGTCAGCGCATTCTCCAAAATACAGGGTTGGCCCTCGAAATCGCGCTCTTCCTTACCAGTGGCGAGATCGGTGCCCGCGCCCGTCGGCGTGAAGAAGGCGGGGATACCGGCGCCGCCCGCGCGCATGCGCTCAGCGAAAGTTCCTTGCGGCACCATCTCAATTTCCAACTCGCCGTCGAGCCATTGGCGCTCGTAGTTTGACGTATCCGGCCCCCGGCTGCGCGCCGCGCTGACGACGACCTTGGAGACGCGCTTTGCGTCGAAAATACTGGGCGCGAACCCATCGACGAACCGCACGCCGTTCAAGATCAAAGTTAGGTCCCGAGCGGACATTCCTTCCAACGCCCGGACCAGCGCAAAAGGCACGCCCGTGCCACCGAACCCGTTCACCATAATGGATGCCCCATCGCCGAGCCCCTCCAGCGCGGCTTCCACCGTCTCTACTCGCTTGTCGATCATAGTACCCCCGTGAACATTCGCTAGACATCTAGACTGAAGATACGCAGGAGCGAGCCGTTATTGCGGCCGAGTCTGGGGATTCTTTCTCGGAACGCTATCTTATGCTGCAACCGTAGAAACTCTGAAAAGCGAGATGAGACCGTGAGCAATCCCCTTCCCCTCCAAGGCATTCGCGTCCTCGACATCGGCACCCTTATCGCGGGGCCATTCGGCGCCACGATGCTCGGTGATTTCGGAGCGGAGGTGATCAAGGTCGAACAACCGGGACGCGGCGACGCCCTGCGCGGTACGCCGCAGGCCGACGGCACCGCGAACCGGTCGACGAATTGGCTGGTCGAAGCACGGAACAAAAAATCCGTGACGCTAAACCTGCGGGTTGAGGCCGGGCAGAGCATTCTCAAGGAAATGATCAAACACGCCGATGTGCTGTTCGAGAATTTCACACCCGGCACCTTGGAGCGTTGGGGCCTCGGCTGGGAGGAAGTGCGTAAGATCAACCCGAAGATCATCATGGTCCGGGTCTCTGGCTACGGACAAGTCGGCCCGTATACGAAACGCTCCGGCTACGACCGCATCGCGCTTGGATTTTCAGGTTACATGTACCCGACAGGCTTCCCGGACCGCTTCCCAGTGCGCCCGGCCTTCCCGACGGCGGATTACAACACCGGCACCTTCGCCGCACTCGCCACTATGTTCGCCCTCTACCAACGCGACATGCAGGGCGGAGAAGGCCAGATGATCGATCTGGCGCTCTACGAGCCGACCTTCCGGATCACCGCAAACATGATGCCGAACTTCTTCCGCGACGGCGAAGTCCGCGAGCGCATTGGTAACCGCAATCCGACCTTCTCCCCCGCGGGCACGTTTGAGACCAAGGATGGCAAATACGTACAAATCGCGGCCGGCGGCGACAACGTCTTCCAACGCCTAGCCGCGGCCATGGGCATGCCGGAGTTAGCGGAGGACAAACGCTACAGTACCAGCCGAGAGCGCATCGCCCGCGCCGACGAGTTGGAAGCGCTCTTGGCGGACTGGGTCGGCCAGCAAATGTTCGCCGATATCGACAAACGCTTCGCCGATGCCAACGTACCGTTTGGCGGCATCTACACAGCGGAGGATATCTCCCAAGACCCACATTACGCCGCGCGCGAGAACCTCGCGACGGTGAGTGACGAAGACGAAGGCGACATCGTCATGCCCGCCGTGATCCCGAAGATGAGCGAAACGCCGGGCAGGATCGCCCACGCAGGGCCCGCGATTGGATCTTACAACGATGAGATTTATGGGGAGTTGCTGGGAAAGAGTGAGGAGGAATTGGCGGCGTTGAAGAAGGATGGGGTTATTTAGGACTGAAATTCAACCAATGCTAATTAAAACAACCGCTTCACTGCTCAATGGCTAGAGATATAATCGTATATATTCTAGAAACAGTAGTGATTCTTATATTTACTTAATGTTTGTAGGATTATTAAGTAAGTGAAAATATAAAACAAATGTCAGAAAAGTTATTGAGAATTAACTTGGCAACATAAAGCTGAATTATCAATGTAATATTTAAAATTACCGGGGGTCAATTGAAAACTATATTTCCGATAAAAATATTATATTTATTAATATTTCCCATAATTATTTTTAACATTTCAATTCATTTTATTCTTTAACCCCTCATTTCCCAAGTG
>CAXAGK010000469.1:0-3401 GCA_963968305.1 uncultured Rickettsiales bacterium
GCTTCATCGAGCCCGATGATGGCGGCAAGGATGCGTTCGTTCACATCTCTGCTGTCGAGCGTGCGGGGCTGAATGGCCTCAACGAAGGCCAGAAGGTTTCTTTCGACCTGCAACCGGGTCAAAACGGAAAATCTTCCGCTGAAAATCTTACGATCGTCGATTGATGCGACACGGCCGTCTTCCGAGAGGGGGCGGCCGCTGTTTTTCTATTCGCGGCTATTTCTGATAAGCGGCCCGGCGAGGAACAAATAACATGTCACAAGACGGAAAATCCGCCGCCGAAAAACGCTCTGAAGAACGTCAGAGAATGTACAAGCAGGTTCTGAAGGAGCGCGAAAACGTCGACCGCAAGGAACGCGCACGCACGGCTGAGTTACGTGCACTCCGGTTGGCGAAAGAAGCCGCGGACAAAGAAGCAGCTCCAGCGAAGAAATAGCGCTCGGTGCTACTCCGCGGCTTGCGGGGCGCGGTATTGCGTCAGGCTGCCCGCATGCATGATTGATCCCGGCAAGGGATGGCCGACGATATCCTCGGCCAAGCGTGCCACCTCGATCAGCTTATCCAATTCGACTCCGGTCTCGATACTGTGTTCATTGCACAGGAAGACGATGTCCTCGGTGCAGACATTGCCAGCGGCGCCTTGTAGGGCCGCGAACGGACAACCGCCCAATCCCGCGACGGAGCTGTCGAAAAGGTCGACTCCCATTTCCAAACCCGCATAGACATTGGCGATACCCATGCCCCTGGTGTCGTGTAGATGCAGGCAGATGCGCTTGTCGGGCCAGGTCTCGCGGACTTTGCCGACAACCTGCTTGATGCCGTTTGGCGCCGCCCAGCCCATGGTGTCGGCAAGGCTCAGGATTTCGATGGGCGTGCCTTCTTCATCGGCGATATCGAGAATTTCCTTTAGGCGTTCAACCACTGTCTGGGGCGCGATGGAGCCCTCAAAATTACAGCCAAAGGCGGTCATGACCGAGGCGCGGCGGACTGGGAGATCATATTTTTTGTATAGCTTGATCTGACCGCGCTGGACCTCGCGGTTGATCTCGAAGCCGCGGTTCGTGTTGTGCTTCATGAAGGTCTCGGACGCGGTGGTCGAGATCGAGCCCATATGGGTCAGTTTGCCACTGTGGCGCATGGCCCGCTCGATACCCTTCTCGTTCAGCCAGAGCGCGTGATAGACGACGCCTTCTTTCGCCGTGAAACCTTCGATCACTTCGTCCGCGTCGGCCCAACCGGGAACCCGCTTCGGATTAACGAAAGACGCCACCTGGATTTTCTTCAATCCAGTCTCGGAGAGCGCATCGATCAGTTCGATCTTCCGTTCCGTGGAGATCGGTCCTTTCTCGATCTGAAAACCTTCGCGGGGGCCTTCTTCCTGAATATCGACTTTCTTTGGCAGATCACTCATCGCTCTCTCCTTCGCTCTAACTGCGCTAACATCGTCTTTGTAGGGATATGCGTGCGCGGTCGTGAAATATACAGGGCCAATGCGGTCAAATATCCGCCATTGGTCGCCGTCATTAGATTTCGGGCCACACGGTTGCGGATCATCCGTCGCGCGCTCGCTTCGCCGCGTCCAGTACCTCCGGTGATACACGCACCGTCATGGTCAACGCATGGAATGAGAGGGTCTTGCCGTGACCGTCGAGGTTGAGGCTGTTGTTGACGCCGCCCTGCAAGACGTTTTCCAGGACGAAGTTGAACGCCTTCAGCTTTGGTAGATCGTAGCGTTGCGCATGGGTAGCGCCCCGGTGGCGGAACATCTCCAGCATCCGCGCCTCCGTTGCCTGCTCGGCAATCGCGTTATAGGCGCTGTCGTCATAGGGAATGATGCTGACGTTGAGCCGATCGCCTTTATCCCCAGTTCGGCCATGGGCAATTTCGTAAAGTGGGACTTCGATGGTGTGATTAGATGTCATCTTCGGTCACCAGCCTTACTTTCGGGTGCACATCTTTGCGGGGCACTAGGACGGAGCCCGTCTTCACCCGCCAGGTCGTGTTTCGCCGCACCCCGCCGCCGCCGGCCGGGCCATCGCAATAGAGCGATTCAACCTCGCGCGCGACCAAGGCCGCCGTCGCTTCGTCATGGGCGTTGGCGGCTACGCGCATTCGCACTTCCTGAGGTTCGCCGTCAAAGGAAGCGGTCAAATCTCCGCTGTCGCCGTCATGAATGCTGACCGTGCCGATCAGGTCGGTCCGTAAGTCGCAATCGAGGCCCAGCACGTCGACCCGTTCGCGCATGGTTTGCGCCGCCAGTTTCGAGCGCGCCAACGCGTTTGGTCCGGCATAGGATATTTCACCCTCACCGAGCCACCCGCCGTCGACGCTGATCGTGACTTTCCATGTGTCCGGCGCGGGTTTGCCTTTAGCACCACTCACCCGCACCCGGTCCGGTCCGATCTGCTCCACCACAACATCGGATATGTCGAGCGTGACGTCCGGCGTCAGATAACAGCTCGGGTCGTCCAATTCGTAGAGGATTTGTTCCTTTACGGTGCGTGTATTGACCACGCCGCCGCTGCCTTCTGGCTTGGTGATGATCAGGCTTCCGTCTTCCTGCACTTCCGCGATGGGAAATCCGATTTCCGCCATTCGCGAGACGTTCTTGCGGCCTGGGTCTGCATGGTAACCGCCGGTAATCTGCGAGCCGCATTCGAGCAGGTGACCGGCGAGAACACCCGCTGCCATCATATCCCAATCATCCGTGGCCCATCCAAAATGATGCATTAGCGGGCCAAGTGTCAGCGCCGAATCCGTAACCCGGCCCGTAACAACGATATGCGGGTTAAGATCGATCGCTTCGGCGATCGGCTTCGAGCCCATATAGACGTTGGCTGCCAGAATGTCGGTATTAGCGAGATCGAGAGGCTTTTCCTCGCCCCATTGCTGGGTCTGCAGCCCGCGCAGGTTCTCTCGCAGGTCGTCGCCCTCGATCACCGCGACCCGTAGGCCGGAAATGCCTTGTTCCTTGGCCAGAGCGTGCAGGCGTTTCGCTGCTCCCATGGGATTGGCGGCGCCGAAGTTACCGATGATCGGCACGCCGCTCTCGACACAGCGCTTCAACACTGGGCCGACGAACCCAGCGAGATCAGGCGTATAGCCCTTCTCCGGGTTGGCGCGGCGTTCGCGCTGCGCCATGGCGAGGGTTCGCTCCGCCAAGGTTTCGTAAAATAGGGCGGCGGGTTGGCCGGACGCGATCAACGAGTCGATGACCGGGCCGCCCGCATCCATCCGATCGCCGGAGAAACCGGCGGCATTACCGATATGCATATTCTCTTTGGTCATATTAACCCCTTGCCCAATCGGCGTCGTAACGCCCCTATGGCGAAATCCTGACAGCTCATACCTGCACGCGCGCCCCAGGCGGCTGCCAATTCGTTGACGTGACTGATCATTCC
>CAXAGK010000470.1:0-3397 GCA_963968305.1 uncultured Rickettsiales bacterium
GGTCGCGGTGCTGAGCCAAGGCAAGGTGACGCTGGAGCAAGCCCATGCGCTGGCGGCGGGGTAACTCTTGGTAGACACCAGAACCTCGTTCTGAACCCGTCGAAGGACGAGGACGCGACCGGCGCGCTCCTGCTTCGACAAACTCAGCATGAAGGGCAGGAGAAGATGGGCTGTTATAAAAATCGGGAAACAACCCCATACACAGTATTACAATACCGCTGATTTTGGCGCGATGCGGTATTGCAATACGTTGAAGCTGGGTTAGCTGCATTTTCACGAGTCAAAGAACAGAATCGTTCAAAACTTGAATTCGACAAAATATCGATGCATTGGACTCTCTACGATGTTCATCTGAGACTGCAGCGCCCGTGCAAAATGTTAATTAAGTATCCAGGAGAGAAATTGAGACGTCTCTAGAAACGTTTCTGAGAAACACATAAGCGTTATCCGAGAATCCAAGGAGTACGAGTTAAAATGCCCTCTCGCGAATACGCCCGCCATGCTTTGATTGGTATCGCGCCGCCGCAATCGAACCCGGTGGTGGAGGCGGAGTATGGCGCATTGATGCCGGACGGCGTTGGATTGCTCACGACGCGGCTGGCGGGGACGGCGGAAGACCCGAAGACGCGGTTTCATCAGTTCCTAGAGAATTTCGACCAGAGCCTCGCCGCCTATGGCAAGGCGCAACCGGATGCGGTGGGGTTTGCTTGTACGGCGACGGCGTATCTTTACGGCAGCGATGAGCCGGACATTCTGGGCGCGGCCTCGGCACGGCTCGGCATTCCGGTCCTGTCTTCTGCGATGGCAATCCGCCGCGCGTTGGATCGATTAGGTGCCCGCCAGATTGCTCTCTTCAGTCCCTATCCCGATTGGCTGACCGAGGCGAGCCGCGTCTATTGGGACAGTGTCGGCTATGACATCGTCTCCTGGGGCACGATGCCGGACGACACTTCCGATACGGTGAATATCTACGGGCTGACCTCCACTAGGTTTCTGGCGGCAGCGGAGGCATTGGAGACTGAACAAGCCGACGTCATCCTGGTGACCGGGACGGGCATGCCGGTATTGCCCGCCATCGAGCCGCTGTATCAGCGCACCGGCAAGCCGGTTCTGTGCTCAAACCTGTGTCTTGCCTGGGCGTTGCTGGACGAACTTGGCATCGCGGGTCTTGCCCCGCCCGCCAACCCTTGGGAGACTTTGATCGGCGGCTGGACGCCGCGGCTTACTCGGTTATAGAAAGAAAACAAATGCCTGATCGCGAATATGCCCGCCACGCCCTGCTCGGTATCGCGCCGCCGCAGACCAATCCCGTCGTCGAAGCGGAGATGTCCGCGCTGCTGCCGGACGGTGTCGGCATGGTGGTGACGCGATTGGTCGGCACGGCAGATAACGCCCGTGACCGTTTCTATGAATACATCGATAATTTGGAAGCCAGCTTGCAGGCCTATGGCAAAGCCCAGATAGACGCCTTCGGGTTTTCGTTCACCGCGACCGCCTATATGACCGACGTCAATCAAGACGAACGTTTGGCGGCGATGTCGGAGAAAGTGGGCTATCCAATTATCTCTTCGGCACAGGCCATCCAACGAGCGCTGGAACGGATTGGCGCTAAACGCTTGGCGCTGTTCAGCCCCTATCCAGCCTGGCTGACCGATTTGAGTTCGGCCTATTGGACGGCCAAAGGCTACGAAGTCGTCTCCGTCGCGACCATGCCGGAAGACACGTCCGATACGGTCAATATTTACGGGCTGCGGACGGAAGGCATGCTCGAAGCGTCAAAGGCGCTGGAGACCGAAAACGCAGACGCCATTGTCGTCACCGGCTCCGGCATGGCGACCTTGCCCGCCGTGGCGCCGCTGTTCGCGCGTACCGGCAAACCGTTCCTCTGCTCAAACATTTGCCTCGCCTGGGCCCTGCTCGATGAGCTGGGCTTGGCGCATCTGGCCCCGCCGGAGCATCCGGGCGAAGTGTTGATCGGCGGATGGACGCCACGATTGTCGCGGTTGTAGGGGATGGCTCGGATATTAAACATACCGTCATTCCGGGTTCGCTTCGCGCCACGGAATGACGAACGGGGACAAACTCTCCATGGAACCCTGCCATGACCAAAACCATCCGCATCATCAATCCGAATTCCAATACCGCCATCACCGACGGCATGTCGGAGGCGCTGGAACCATTGCGCAACGAGGGTGGATCAGCGCTCGATTGCGTCACCCTTGCGGAGGGACCTTTTGGGATCGAAAGCGAAGCGGATTCGATCCGTGTCGCGCCCCTCCTCGCCGAATACATGAAAACCGATAATGAAGCGGATGCTTTCGTCATTGGCTGTTATAGCGATCCGGGATTGCACCTGTGCCGTGAGGTCACCGATCGGCCCGTCTTCGGCATCGCCGAATGCGCCATCGCCACCGCTTTGACCCAGGGCGGGCAATTTGGCGTCATCGCGATCCTCGCGAACTCTGTCGGCCGCCATATGCGACACATGCGGGAGCGTCTACTACACCCCCGTTGCGCCGGGGACCGCCCGCTCGGCCTCTCCGTTAAAGACATAGAGGGCGGGGCAGACACGTTCGAGCGGATGGCGGACATCGGCCGCCAGCTGCGCGACAAGGATGGCGCGGACACGATCATCATGGGCTGCGCCGGCATGGCGCGGCACCGTATCCCGCTGGAAGAGGCACTCGGCCTCCCGGTGATCGATCCGACTCAGGCCGCTGCGAGTATCGCAATCGGCACACTGGCCGTGGCCGCAAGGTAATCGCCGCCTAGTTTATATGCGAGATCGTTATTTCGGGGAGAAGAAGACCACCATGACTCAAATTCGCATCGGATTTGTCGGCGACAGTATCACGCACGGTACGGGAGACGAGACACTGCTCGGTTGGACCTACCGGGTCGGCCAGGCGGAAGCCGCCAAGGGCCACGACGTTACGGTCTATAACCTGGGCATTCGCGCTGACACCTCGGCACTGGTCGAGGACCGGTGGGGCATCGAGGTAAACTCTCGGCTCAAGGCGGAAATGAATTGCGCCACGGTCTGGGCCATCGGCATCAACGACAGCGCGCACGAAAAGAGCGCTAATTTGGACGGGCAGCGTGTCCCGCTAGATCAGTCGCTGGAGCGTATCTCGCGCATGATCACGGCCGCCAAGAACGTCGGGCCCGCGCTGTGGGTCGGCCCCACACCGGTCATCGCCGATATGATGCCGATCAACCGCCTGCCGGGCATCAGTTACGATTTCCAAAATCCGATGATCGAGACCTATAGCCAGGCCTATGCGAAGCAGGCGGCGGAGCTCGGCGTGCCGTATTTGGATCTGTACTCCAACCTCGCGGGCGACCCCGATTGGGATGCGAGCCTGCGGGCGTCGGACGGATTGCACCCGAATGCGGA
>CAXAGK010000471.1:0-3395 GCA_963968305.1 uncultured Rickettsiales bacterium
ACCAAGAAACCCGCGCGGGACCCGCGTAAAACGCCCGCTAAAAAGTCCGTGCGCGTCAAGCGTTCGTAGGCTCAAATCAAGAAGACTCTATCAGGAAAGGCTTGACAAATGCCGGTTCAAATCATGGTCCCCGCGCTCGGCGAATCGGTGTCGGAGGCGACCGTCCTCAAATGGTTCAAGAATGTCGGCGAGGCCGTCGAGGTAGACGAGCCGTTGGTCGAACTGGAGACCGACAAGGTCACGGTCGAAGTTCCCGCACCATCGGCGGGCGTTCTGACCGAGATCGCGGCCTCTGATGGCGCGGAAGTCGCGGTCGGTGCCCTGCTCGGCAGCCTTGACGAAAGTGCCACTGCGAGCGCCGCCCCCGCCCCGCAAGCGGAAGTACCGGCGGCACCAGCGCTTGAACCCACACCAGCACCGACGCCTGCGGCCTCTGAATCGGAAGGCAAGCTCTCCCCAGCCGTTCGCAAACTGATCGACGATAATAAGCTCGACCCAGCTGCCATCCCGGTGAGCGGCAAGAAAGGCCAGCTCACCAAGGGTGACGTCGAAGCCTTCATCGCCCAGTGCGGCACTGCGGCTCCTGCCACCGCGAAACCGGCACCAGTAGCGGCTCGCCCGATGCCCACGGCTCCCACGGCTAGCATCGTTCCCGCCGCCAAACTACCGCCCCGGGCCGAAGACCCGCGCGAGGAAATCGTCAAGATGTCGCGTTTGCGCCAACGTATCGCGCAACGCCTTAAGGAAGCACAGAACACCGCCGCGATTCTCACCACCTATAACGAGGTGGATATGACGAGCTTGATGGCGTTGCGCTCGGAGTATCGCGATGCCTTCGAGAAAAAACACGGTGTGCGCCTCGGCTTTCTCAGCTTCTTCGTGAAGGCGAGCACCCTGGCGCTCCAAGAACTACCCGCCGTCAACGCGGAAATCTACGGCGACCAAATCGTCTATAAGAACTATTACGATATCGGCGTTGCGGTCGGCACACCACAAGGCCTCGTAGTGCCAGTGCTGCGCGATGCGGACACGATGACCTTCGCGGATATCGAGCGAACAATCGGTGAATTCGGACGCCGCGCCCGCGACGGCAAATTGACCGTGGCCGAGATGACCGGCGGCACCTTCACGATTTCCAACGGCGGCGTCTATGGATCGTTGATGTCGATGCCAATCTTAAACCCTCCACAATCAGCGATCCTCGGCATGCATAAGATTCAAAAACGCCCGATGGTGATCGGCAATGAAATCAAGATCCGCAGCATGATGTATCTGGCGTTGAGCTACGATCACCGCATCGTCGACGGCCGTGAGGCTGTCACCTTCCTGGTGCGCCTGAAGGAATGCATCGAGGATCCACAGCGACTGTTGATCGACGTTTAGCATTCGGTTAGCACGTTCACCTTTCGACGGGGCTCCATGACCACATCCCTCACCGTCGGCATTTCCACCAACGACCGCATGCTACCGTTGCTGCTCGGCGACGTGCCGACGCCGGCGCTCAACCTCACATTCGACCGCTCGTCCCCCATCGGTATCTTTCGGCGTGCGCTGCAGGACGGCGCCTTCGACGTCACTGAGATGTCCTTCGCTGCTTATTGCATACTGATGTCACGCGGCGAGCGGCCCTTTGTCGGCATCCCCGTTTTTGTCTCGCGCATGTTTCGGCACGGCTGCGTCTTCGTGCGTGAGAGATCCAGCATCGAGACGCCGGAACAATTGGCGGGCGCCCGGATCGGTATCCCCGAATACCAAATGACGGCCGTCGTCTGGATGCGCGGTATTCTTGACGAATATCATGATGTCGACCCGAAAGCGGTTCAATGGATCCGGGGCGGCGTCAATCAACCGGGCGCGCGCGGCGAGAAAATGCCATTACTCCTGCCAAAAGGATATAGCGTCACGGACCTGCCGGAAGACCAAAGCCTCAACAGCGTTCTGCTTGCCGGCGATATCGATGCCTTGATCACGACGCGCATGCCCGAGGGCATGGAGAACGGCGGGTTGCGCTATCTGTTTCCCGACGTGAAAGCCGCGGAGCGCGCCTATTACGACGCCTCCGGTATCTTTCCGATCATGCATTTGCTCGTGGTGCGCCGCGAGATATACGACCGCGACCCGTCAACGGCCCAGGCACTTTACGATGCGTTCTTGGCGGCGAAAGAAACATCGCTTGCCCGCCTATACGACATCGACGCGCTGTCGGTGATGGTACCCTGGCTCGTGCCAGAAATGGAGGCAAGCTTTGCCGCTTTGGGCCGCGATCCTTGGCCTTACGGCTATGGGGCCAACCGCAAGGATTTTAATGTGTTTCTTCGGTACTTAGAAAAACAGGAACTTCTCGCGGGATCACTTTCCCCGGAAGAGCTGTTCGCGCCGGAATTGCTCGACACTTAGTTACCTGCTGCGAACGGCATTCAATAAACAATCCCTACCACGGCCGCCGTCGATAATGTCGCCAAAGTTCCGGCCAGGATAGAGCGCATGCCCAATCCGGCGATCTCGGCGCGGCGTTCCGGTACGATGGTCGCGAGGCCGCCGATCATGATACCAAGACTACCGAGATTGGCGAAGCCGCAGAGTGCGTAGCTCATGATCAAACGTGTTCGGGGCGCCAAGTCTCCTGCACCCATCTTGGCCAGCTCGACATAGGCGAGGAGCTCGTTTAGCACCGTCTTGATGCCCATCAGTCCGCCTGCCGCAACAGCGTCCTGCCAGGGCACGCCAGCAAGCCAGACGAGCGGCGCCATGATCCAACCAAGGATGCGTTGCAAGCTCAAGACTTCGCCATCGACAAATGGCAGTAACCCAATAACCGCGTTGGCGAGATGCACCAAGGCCACCAAGACGATCAACATGGCGATCACATTGATAAGCAATCCTGCTCCCTCGATAGCGCCGCGCGCGATCGCATCCATGGCGCTGGCGTCACCGGAGCGAGGAATGTCCAATACCTCTGCGTCGACGGAGACGATTCCGGGTATCATCACCTTGGCCATGACGATAGCGGCAGGCGCATTCATCAGCGATGCGGTCAACAAATGTCCGGCCGGGTCGGGGATGACGCCTTGCAGTATCACCGCATAAAGCACCAACACCGTCCCGGCGATGGTTGCCATGCCACAGCTCATCACCAGGAAGAGGTCGCTGCGGTCGAGGCGCGCCAAATATGGTCGGATCAACAGCGGCGCCTCAATCATGCCAATAAAGACATTCGCTGCCGCCACGACCCCACCGGCACCACCAATCCCCATCATGCGCTCCAGCAGGCGGGAAAATACGCGCACCAATCCCGGCAGGATGCGCCAATAATAGAGCAGCGCCGTCATCGCACTGATCACCAAAACCAAAGGCAACGCCTGAAAAGCGAGGATGAACGAACTGCCCGGCACGGC
>CAXAGK010000472.1:0-3383 GCA_963968305.1 uncultured Rickettsiales bacterium
TCGGTTTGCCGGTACCGCCCGACCGTCCGCATATTGCGGCGTCCGATCAGACTGCTGACCACCTGTCCTGGTTTTCCTTCGGGATAACCCACATGATAGCCCGGTTGATTGAGTCGCAACTCTTCACGCGCAATGGAAATCGCCGGTTTGCCACCGCGTGTCCAGATCACGGCGATATCGGCGCTGGGATGTGATTGCACGCGTTGCACCTTCACGGCTTTGCGGGGGCCGACCCGCAAGCCGACTTGGTCGCAACCATCGACCACGTGCCGCGCCGTGAACCACGCGCCATCGTCCCGGATCGAGAACGCTGTGCCTGTGCTGTTACCTTTGTCACCGACATCGACCGTAAAGGCCGGATCGAGACGCGAGCGCGAGCGCAAAATTGCACCTTCCTCACCGGCACGGAGAACTGGGGCGGGGGCTATTAGCTCCGGCGCGGGTCGACGGAACTCCGGCCGATCATCCTGATTGAAATAGAACAGATAGATCTGCACCGCGAGCACTGGCAAAAATATGTACCAAAGACGTTTCACCGGAGGGGCTCTTTCACTCTTAACCCGACACGGCAGCGGCAGTGATCGCGGCAACACCGAGCTTCACCGACGCCAGGAGAAGAGCCGGGCCCATCTCGCCGTCCTCGATCCGCTTCGGCAGGTCCTTCATGAGGAAATCGATCACCCGATAGACAATCAACAGAATGGCCAAGGTCACCAATCCCCAGGCAATAATATCGATAACGTTGACGCTGACCGACATAGAGAACGCCAAAGGGATCGCCAGACTCAAGATTGCCGCACCCAAGGAGATAGCCGCCGCGATGTTTCCATTTCGGATCAACTCCAGTTCCGGATACGGCGTCATCCAAAGATAAATCACGACCCCCACGGCCAGCATCGTGACGGTCACAAGAAAATGCAGTAACAGAACCGGGAACCCGGCGGTAAGACTCTCGAGAACGGCTTCCATGAAATATTTCTTTCTCGTGGCAGTGATTGTGCAAGTCAGGGTAATACGCCCCACTTAAAACGCTAGCGGAGAAGTTTGATCGACCCACATTTATCCATATGGCGAAATCTTCACAAAAAATCATCATTATCGGCGCCGGGCTGGGTGGCCTGACGCTGGCGCTCTCCCTGTTGCGGGAAGGGTTCGACGTCACCGTCCTGGAACAAGCCTCGAGGCTTGGCGAGGTCGGGGCCGGCATTCAGATCAGCGCCAACGGCGCGCGGGTGCTGCATCATCTTCGCCTGGAAGAAGCGCTGGCAAAAGTCGCCTTCCATCCGGAGAGCGGCGAGATGCGCCACTGGCAGACCGGGGAGGTCTTGATCACCCGCCCGCTTGGTGATGCCAGTGTCGAGCGGTTCGGCTTTCCCTATTACCACATGCACCGAGCGGATTTTCATGGTGTGTTAGAAGCTGCCGTCCGGGAAGCCGCGCCGGTCGCGGTTCGCCTCAATGCGAAGGTCGCACGGATCGAGCAGGACAGCGATGGTGTCCGCGCGATCACGGCAGGCGGCGAGACCGTCTCCGGCGATGTGCTGATCGGCTGCGACGGCATCCATTCCGCCGTGCGGGAGACGCTGTTTGGAGCCGACGATCCGAGCTTCACAGGCTGCATCGCCTGGCGCGCCACGATCCCGGTGGAGCACCTGCCGAAGAATCACGTCCGACCAGTCGCGTCCAACTGGATCGGGCAAGGCGGGCATTTCGTCCATTACTATCTACGTCGCGGCGAACTTGTGAATTGCGTCGGTGTACTGGAGGGTCAAGGTTGGTCCGCTGAATCCTGGTCTGCCGAGGGAGACCAAGCAGATTTCCTTCGCGATTTCGACGCCTGGCACGAAGATCTGAAAGTGCTCATTAGAAGCGCCGAGCGCTGCTTCCGTTGGGGGCTGTTCGATCGCGATCCGATGCCGCGCTGGTCGGAGGGGCGCATCGCGCTCCTCGGCGATGCCTGCCACCCGATGCTGCCCTTCATGGCGCAAGGAGCGGTGATGGGGATCGAGGATGCGCACACATTGATGCGCTGCTTGCAGGAGAACACGGACCCGACCGCGGCTTTGCGGCGCTACGAAGATTTGCGCCGCGAGCGCACCGCCATCGTCCAACGCATGGCGCGCGAGAATATGACCTTCTTCCACAATCCCGATGTCGACGACCTGGAAGAACGCCTCAACAGCCACCGCGACGCCCATATGTGGCTCTACGGGTTCGACGTCACCGACCAGGAATTCACCGCCTGAGCGAGAATCAGGGGTGACAATGCGAAGCCAGTGCCGTTACCTTGCGCCGACCCGATAATGTGGAGTGCTAAGCGATGGCGGAGACATACGATCTGATCGTGATCGGCGGCGGACCGGGCGGTTATGTGGCGGCGATCAGGGCCACGCAGCTGGGGCTAAAGACTGCCTGCGTCGAGAAGCGTGGATCCCTTGGCGGGACCTGCCTCAATGTCGGCTGCATTCCTTCGAAGGCGTTGTTGCACAACTCGCATCTTTACACCGAAGCGGCGCACGAATTTAAAGAACGCGGGATCGAGGTCGGCACGGTTAAGCTCAACCTGAAGAAGCTGATGAGCAACAAAGACAAGATCGTCGGTGATCTGACCAAGGGCATCGAGTTCCTGTTCAAGAAAAACAAGGTCGACTATCTGCAGGGCCTGGGCACGATCGAAAAGCCGGGCACGGTCGTCGTCACCGACGGCAAGAAGAAGACCAGTTACGAGACCAAGAACATCGTCATCGCAACGGGCTCCGACAGCGCGCCGCTGCCGGGTGTAGAGGTTGACGAAAAACAAATCGTGACCTCCACCGGAGCGCTCTCTCTGCCAAAAGTGCCAAAGCATCTGGTCGTTATTGGCGGAGGCGTAATCGGCCTCGAACTCGGCTCCGTCTGGGCGCGGTTCGGGGCGAAGGTCACCGTCGTCGAATTCCTCAGCCGCATCTTGCCGACCAATGATGACGAAGTCTCGAAACAGTTCCAGCGTATCCTAAAGAAACAGGGTTTCGAATTCCGCCTTTCCACCAAAGTCACCGGCGCGAAGAAAGCCAAGACTAGCGTTACTCTGACGGTGGAACCGGCGGCGGGGGGCGAGGCCGAAACCCTTAAGGCGGATGTTGTCCTGCTCTCCATCGGCCGCACACCCTATACGGAAGGACTGGGACTGGACACAGTCGGCGTCGAGACAGACGCGCGCGGTGTCATTCAGGTCGACGCGCATTTCCAAACCAACATCCCTGGCATCTACGCCATCGGCGACTGTATTCCGGGACCGATGCTCGCCCATAAGGCCGAAGACGAAGGCATGGTTGTCGCAGAAATTCTGGCGGGGCAATCCGGGCATATCGATTACGACGCCATCCCCGGCATCGTCTATACTT
>CAXAGK010000473.1:0-3366 GCA_963968305.1 uncultured Rickettsiales bacterium
AAACCAATGTGCAACTCACGATCAGACGCGATGCGCGGGACGAGCCCTTCACCGTGAGCGTTACCCGCGCCTATATCATTGAGCAAACCGTATTCTTGCGTGTACATGAGGGTTTCGCCCTTATCCGGCTGACCGGTTTCAACCAAGACACCTTGCGGGAAATGCGCGAAGCCACGGAAGAAGCCCGGCAAACAGTCGAACCCACGCTTCGCGGTATCATCATCGACCTGCGTGGCAATCCCGGCGGTTTGCTCGATCAGGCGGTTGAGGTCGCTGACCTTTTCCTCAAAAGCGGCGCTATCTTACGGACAAAGGGACGACATCCGCGAAGCATGCAATATTTTGATGCCGACAATGACGCGGTCGACATAGAGACTCCGATTGCCGTTCTATTAGACGGAGCTTCCGCCTCCGCCGCTGAAATTGTCGCATCGGCGCTACAAGACCAAGGTCGGGCGATCATTGTAGGGGCCAGCAGCTTCGGCAAGGGCACTGTGCAACAAGTTCGCAAACTACCGAACGATGGCCAGTTGGTCCTCACCTGGGCGCGCATGCACGCACCCTCAGGCTATGTCCTTCATCGATTGGGGGTCTTGCCGACAATCTGCACCAGCCGCATCAGCGATAGCGCGGCCGCGGTCAAAGCGTTTACTGCAACGGATGGGGAAACGATCCGCCGCGATTTCCGAGCCCGGAGGAACGCCAATCAGGCCACAGAAGATAAATTGATGACGCTAAAGAAACTTTGTCCGTGGCAGCCGCATGAAGGCGAAGACCTGGACCTTGAAATCGCCGAAGCCGTCCTAAGGCAACGCGCCCTCTACGAGAAACTCCTGGCATTCGCCAGACCACCTATAGGAAGCTAGTCATGACGACGGATGCTGGTAATCGTTTAACTCTGCCCGCTCGCCCGGTACGACCGCGACACGCCGCGAGCCTTGTATTGCTCAAGGGTGACCCCGATGGCCCAGAGGTTCTCTTGGGACGCCGTCCCATGGCGTCACGGTTCATGCCTGGGGTCTATGTCTTCCCTGGCGGCGCGTTGGAACGTGGCGACCATGCGGTCGCTTCCGCCCTCGACCTCCGGCCCGATGTGGAAACGAGGCTGGCACGGCACGGTGGTCCACGGCGTGCGCGCGCCTTAGCTTGGACGGCCATCCGGGAGACTTGGGAGGAGACCGGCGTTATGGTCGGAAAGACAGGCACTTTCGAGCCGACCCGTACTACGCCCGCGACGCAGGCCTTTCGTGATGCCGAGTTGATCCCTTCACCGGCCCGTCTCGATTATATTGTACGCGCGGTCACACCAACTCATTCACCGATTCGCTTCGACACACGATTTTTCCTAGCCGATGGTGTTAAAGTTGGCGGCACTTTGATAGAAACCAAGGAATTGGAAGATATTGGATGGTACCCACTCGCCAAAGCGCTCGGTCAGCTCAAAATTATGGGCGTCACACAGTTTGTCCTTGAGGAGGCGTGGCGCAGCTGGCGGAATTCATCGCCGGAACAGGCTGAACGCCCGACGCCGGTCCTGACGCGCCGGCGCGGGGTACGGGTCACCAAGCGCGAATGAGCTTGACTTGAACGCTTTGGCAGTTATCGTGCGCCTCTTCAATGTTAGACACAGTCTCGGCGAACCGGGGCGCAGATGGAATTACGACCATGGCAAAACCAAGTTCCCTTCTGGTCAAGCTCGTGAGCACGGCGGATACGGGCTACTATTACGTTACCAAGAAGAACCCGCGCACGCAGACGGATAAGCTCACCATGCGGAAATACGACCCGGTCGTACGCAAACATGTCGAGTTCAAGGAAGGCAAAATCAAATAAGATTTTGCGCACACTAGCGTGTTACGAATGCCGCCTCTTGGGGCGGCATTTTAATTGTGCGGATGGCCGGAACGGTATTCTTAGGTATCGTCACCCGTAGTGGCGCCGGTCGGATCCAAAATCCCGTCGACACTCCAACACATGACACGATTGCGGCCTTTCGATTTAGCGACGTAGAGCGCCTTGTCCGCCCGATTGATCAAGCTGGTCGTCGTCTCGCCACCGGTCACATCGACCTCAGCCACCCCAATACTGATCGTGACTTCCAGTTTCTGATCCGCAGTGATGGCGGTGAATGGCTGATCCGCCACGCCGTGCCGGAGACCTTCGGCAACAGTTGTCGCGACGCCCATGCCGGTTTCAGGCATCACCACGACGAACTCCTCTCCGCCGTACCTGGCCACGGTGTCGAAACTACAAACCCCCTTCATCACCCGGGCGCAAAGCTCTTGAAGCACTTCATCGCCGGCCGCATGCCCATGGGTCTCATTGATCTTCTTGAAATGATCAATATCGAACATCATGACCGACAAATGGCGTCGGCCACCGGCAATACGCTCAATCAATCCGTTGAGATGCCCTTCCAGATATCGCCGATTATAAAGACCCCTCAGGCCGTCAGTAAGCGCCATCTCAAAACTACACTCATAATTTTTCGCTTGATAGCGTCGTCGGCGGACTTGGGTGCGGCAACGGTCTAATAATTCATTCCGTTCGGCCAGCCGAACGACATAATCGTTGCACCCTAAATCCATGGCCTTGGCCAATCGCTCAGTATCTGATACCTCGGCCAACAGCAGGATGGGAACGTGTCTGACAGCGTCAATGGAACGAATTTGAGCGCACAAACGCAACGCATCATGATCCTCAAGACGAAGTTCTATCAAGATCATGTCGTAATCGTTCTTCAACAGATGATCTATGCTTTCCTCCGGTTGTTCCACCACGGTGCTCTCGTGCCCGTCAACGGCCAGCATATCCATCAATTGGCTCGCATAGAATTCCTTATCTTCGACGATAAGGACTTGGGCATCGGTGCCAGCCTCCGTGTAGCTATCGTATTGCCATCGAGCAGAGTCAGACTTTCCGAGGTACGCTCGCGCAGACGCCATTCCTCCATCAACATCTTCAGACGCACCAATGACCACACGCGGGCAAAGAGAGCGCGGTCATCGACGGGCTTAGTCAGAAAATCGTCGGCCCCGGCTTCCAATCCACGAACCAGATCTGTTCGATCCGACAACGCGGTCACCATCACCACCGGTATATGGGTCGTCTCAGGGTTGCTCTTTATCCGTTCACAAACCTCGAACCCGTCCATTTCGGGCATCATCAGATCCAGCAGGACGACATCAGGAGGGTCTGTTTCTATAGCGGCAAGCGCTTCGGTACCGCTCTGGGCGGTCTCCACTTGCATATATTCATTGGTTAATTTTGCCTCCAATAACTTCAGGTTTGGAAGCAAATCATCGACAACTAGGACTCGCGCCGTCATTTGCGCCTAAGTCAAAAATTGCTCTACCGTCTCCAAAA
>CAXAGK010000474.1:0-3365 GCA_963968305.1 uncultured Rickettsiales bacterium
GAACGATCGCCGTTGATTCGATGTTATTGCCGTGGACACGAATGGTCCGGAAGAGATCGGCATTCCCCTCATCCCCGAGATCAATGCGTTCCTTTGAACGATGCAGGCTGACCCGAATTGCCAGCACGAGAGCGAGCAACCCGCAGAGGCCGGCATAAAGGGCGGTAATGAGAGGCGGCGTCATTGCGAGCGGTCCCTCCACTAACCCTCCCCCGTGAGGGGGAGGGGATTTTGGACTCGAGCGCGCTCGTATTCCTTCCCCCTTGAGGGGGGAAGGTTAGGTTGGGGATGACTCTGTTTGTTATTACCCACCATTCCGAATCGCTCGGTTGACAGCGCAAGTTACTGCGATCAGCGAAGCCGAGACAATGTTCGGGTCCTGGCCGATGCCGTAGAGGTGCTTACCGTCGACTTCGGTCTCGACGAACGCAATGGCCGAGGCGTCAGAGCCGCCGCCGACCGAATGTTCGGAATAACTGAACACCTTGATGTCCTTGCCGCTATCCTTTTTGAGCGCGTCGACATAAGCGTCTATCGGCCCGTTGCCTTCACCCTCGATGGCCACATCCACGCCATTCTTCTTCACAGTCGCGGTCATCAGACGTTTCTCCGACGCGTGGGTGTCGGCGCGGGTTTGATGCTCGACGAACTCATAGGGAGTCTTCGCACTCAGATACTCTTGATCGAAGGCCTTCCAGATATCGTCCGGCGATTGTTCCTCGCCACTGGTATCGGAGATTTTCTGCACCGCGCCGGAGAATTCGACCTGCAAGGCGCGCGGCATCTGGATGCCGAATTCAGTCTCCATGATGTAGGAGATGCCACCCTTGCCGGACTGGCTATTGATCCGGATCACGGCTTCGTAATTCGCCCCCACATCGAGCGGATCGATCGGCAGGTACGGCACGTCCCATGCTTGGCTGTTGGAACTTTCCATTGCCTTCAGACCCTTGTTGATCGCATCCTGATGACTGCCGGAGAAAGCAGTGAAGACCAGATCGCCCGCATAGGGATGACGCGGATGGACCGGCAGCTGGTTACAATACTCGGCAGTCGCGCGCAGCTCCCTCATGTTGCTCATATCCAGCTTTGAGTCGACGCCCTGGCTTACCATGTTCATGGCCAAGGTGATGACGTCCACATTGCCGGTGCGCTCGCCATTGCCGAACAGCGTGCCTTCGATACGGTCGGCTCCGGCCATGACGCCGAATTCCGCGGCCGCGACACCGGTGCCCCGATCATTGTGTGGGTGCAGAGAGAGGATGACGCAATCACGCTTCGAGAAGTTGCGGTGCATCCACTCGATCTGATCCGCATAGACGTTCGGCGTCGCCACTTCGACTGTCGCCGGCAGATTGATGATGGTGCGGTTTTCCGGCGTCGGCTGCCAGATTTCCATCACCGCTTCGCAGACTTCCATCGCGTAGGGTAATTCGGTCTGGGTGAAGCTTTCCGGCGAATACTCATGGATAATCTTAGTGTTCGGGACCGTCGGGATCAGCGCCTTGATCAACTCCGCCCCATCCGTGGCGATCTTCATGATCCCGGCCATGTCCTGATTGAAGACCACACGGCGCTGGGTCGTCGAGGTCGAGTTATAGAGATGCACGATGGCCTGCTTGGATCCGTCGACCGCCTCGAAGGTGCGGCGGATCAACTCTTCACGGGCTTGGGTCAGGACCTGGATTACCACATCATCCGGGATCAGGTTCTCGTCGATGATTTTGCGGCAGAAATCAAAGTCGGTGTCGGAGGCCGAGGGGAAGCCGATCTCGATCTCCTTGAAGCCCATATCGCAGAGCGTTTTGAACATCTTGAGCTTGCGCTCCGGCCCCATCGGCTCGATCAGCGCCTGATTGCCGTCACGCAGATCGACGGAACACCAGGTCGGTGATTTGGTGATGACCTTGCCGGGCCAGGTGCGGTCCGGCAGATCGATGGGGGTAAACGGTTTGTATTTCTCGATTGGCATCACGGCCATGGGTCTTACTCCTGAATTCGTCTTCTAACGGTGCTGTCTTCGTGTGTTGCGGGCGGCGCAAGTACAGCCATCGGGCATCCGCGATCAGGCCCAATAGCCGCCGCTAAGTCGCAACTGAAAGCGCAACGCGGTGAGCATCGTGGTGCCATGGGAAACTTTTCGAGCAAACTCGATCCAATCCCTGTGTATTCTTGTTCTGTGTAAATTCTCGACGATCATCTTCCGACCATCCCTTTCGACCTATTCTTTGATCCTCAAGCCCGGCCAAGCAGCCGGACGCCCCGACGCGTTTACGCCGGGCCGGTAAGTCGAAGGCCAAGAAGCCGAATGGTGGTCAAATTCGTCATAGCGCGCGGAGTTTAATCGGGAAATGGGGAAAAGGGCAAGAGGCTCGATCACGATGGGTCGAAAAGACCGAGAAAAGTGAACCCACCGTTGACAACGTATTAGTAATTATATCGACAATTTGTCTATACCGCGATGTACAGCCATCTCGCTATTGGACAAGTGAAAAGACAGCGCAGCTATAGTTGAGCGGACCAAACGGACGTTTAGAGCCCAATCAGCGGCATTTTAGTATTGTGCATGGGGTTGTTTCGCGATTTTTAAACATCGCGGCGCACACGGCGGTTTTTCCACTCACGCCGGGTCATCCTTCGACACGCTCAGGATAACGCGTAATGTCTGTTGGTTCTCCACGTACCACCCCCGGTCCGTCATGGTGAGCCTGTCTAACCACGGCGGTCGCACGGTGGCGCGAACATCATTCTTCGACCAAATCAGAATGACGCGTTTTGAACGTCGTTGCGGTCTTCCCCACCGTCATGCGGAAACAAACACCCACTCAGACATTCGCTCGGTTCGCGAGGAACCACTCGATATAGGCGTTCACGCCGCGCTCGATATCCCATTCGGGAATCCAGTTCAGGTCGCGCTCGGCCGCGGAGAGGTCGAAACGCCCGCGTTTATCTCGTCGCGGATTGGCGCCGAGTTCGATCAAGGCTTTCGGGAACGATTCGAAGACCAGTTCGGCGATCCGCTGCACCGCCGGCATGTCTGGTCCCGCGACGTTATAGGCATATTGCGGCGTCTCCGGTGCATCGAGGGCCGCCGCCGTGGCGGTGACTATATCATCGACATAGACGAAGGGCCAAAATTCTCCGGCACCCCAATCGAACTTGCTCTCGCGCCCGGCCATGGCGTCCTCAATCATCGTGCGGATGGCGCAATCGGTGGTGCGGCGCGGCCCGTAGACCGAGGAATAGCGGAGACCAACCACATCGAGGTCGTATTCGTCCCGGTAGGCCATGAGGACCAGGTCGGAAGCCGCTTTCGTCGCGCCGTAGACCGAGGTCGGGCGAAACGGCGTGTCTTCCCTCACCGG
>CAXAGK010000475.1:0-3349 GCA_963968305.1 uncultured Rickettsiales bacterium
CCCGACATATCGACGTGGCGGGAAAATCGACGCCCGGCTCCCAAGCCGATGCTATAGGTCGCCTTATGGTATTCGCGCGCCCTATCGACGGTGAACTCGCCATATTTACCCAAACGGTCAACCGTCTTCGATTTGAGCTTCTCGGAAAGCTGTCCCCAATCGTTCCAGCTTGGTTTGGTGAACAGCATCCACGGGCCGGCGTATCGCGATGAACCTTCTACTAGGAATCGTTCCACATCGGGTGCATTCGACATCCGACCGGCGGCATCCAGCTCTAACAATTCAAGCGTCACACAGGCGGTCATCAACCGCTCCGCATTGGTCTCCGTAATGTCGAGTGCCGTAGCGGCTTCTGGATAGGTGCCCGCTCCTTTCGAGACAGCGGTGAAAAGCCCTAGCTCAACTGCCGCCATCAACGCCCCGGAGCGCCAGAACCCTTGCACTATTTCCTGCAAGCGCACCGTATCAAGCCGCTTTTCACTCTCGCTCATGTTCTTCTCTCATAATAATTTAAAACGTACGCCGCATACCGTAACCGTGTCTCCGGCCACATCGCAGCCTCGCGCGCTCGCCTGGCGCAGAATGGCGTCGCGATCTACAACTGCGAAATCCAGGCCTCCCAGCCCTTCGCCGCGACCGTCATCCGCAGGAATGAAACGCAGATCCGCATTCTCCAGCTTCAGAGCAGGGTTGCCTTGAGCATCATGTCCCAACGGCACATTCAACACTTGGGCCCAACGCGCGGCCAATCCACCGGGGTCATCGGATTGCAGCTCCGCTGCCTTCATTGCACGCACGACGTCCGTTCGAACCGCCTCCTCCCAACTGTCGCCGGCAGGATGCCAGGGCCCGTCCGGTGCGACACTGCGCGGGTCGGTACTGGTCTCCAGAATGGCACCGCCGGTATCCTTCGGGTGCAATTGCAATCCAAGATAAGTGCCATAGTCGAGCCGGTTGGCGATACGCACGCCGATCTCCTGCATCCGCTGCTCTCGCGCCTCGGCATCGTCGCATTGCAAGATCACCATATACCCGCCGTCACCGCCACGCCGGTCCAGATAACGCCCGGCTGCGGTTTTTTCCTGGAACGGTGCAACCATTTCCAGAAAATCACTACCCACCGGCAGCAAAGCGTTTTCCAAGCCATACTTCGCCACATTCGGATCATGGAAACACGTTTCCAGACCGAAGATTGCCTTCAAGTCCGCGACTGGTTTTTCCAGCTCCGACGCAACAAGACAAATTTGGCGAAGGCGGAGCATCCTAGCGCCCTTGGAAGACAGGCTTGCGCTTCTCAACGAATGCTTGAGCGGCTTCGCGGTGGTCCTCGGTTTGGCTCGTGCGCGCATGGTGCATTGCCTCAAGATCGAGACATTGCGCCAAAGGTTGAGAAATCGCCGCGTCTAAATTCTTTTTCATATAACCAAGCGTCACCGTCGGCCCATGCGCCAAGCGGCTTGCTAGCGCCATGGTTTCTGCCTCGAGTTGATCGTTCGGCACCACTCGATTAAAGAGGCCGAGCGACAGCGCTTCTTCGGCGCCGACGGCATCCGCCAGGAAATACAGTTCCCGGGCTTTGGCCGGTCCCACCAATTGGGTAAGGAACCAGCTGCCACCGAAGTCTCCCGAAAGGCCGACTTTCGCGAAGGCCGTGATGATCTTACCGGTCTCGCTCGCGACGCGAATGTCGCAAGCCAAGGCCAAGGACATTCCCGCACCCGCCGCCGGACCACGCACCATCGCAATGGTCGGCTTTGAAACTTCGTGCAGCAATCGCGAGACTTCCATACGAGAGCGCAGCGTTTGCGCGCGCGTCTCCAGGGTAGCATTCGCATCCTTACCCGCCGCCATCGACTTCACGTCACCGCCGGAACAAAAAGCGCGCCCCGCGCCCTTCAGGACAATTGCGCCGACATCCGGGTCTTCCGCGAACTTCTCGACCTTGTCGTAGAGATCTTTGAGCATATCCCGCGTAACCGCATTCAACGCGTCCGGGCGGTTAAGGGTAATCGTCGCGACCTTATCCTCGACATGTTCGAGTAGATGTTCGTCACTCATAATTTTCTCCAAATTTTCTTAAAGGTCCTCGCCTCTTCCTCTTCCGTACGCGGGAGAGGAAGAGACTCGTCGATTCTAACAGTGTGGAAATGCGGAGATCGGCTCTACGCGACCTCGAACAGTCCGGCGGCACCCATGCCACCGCCGACGCACATGGTGCAAACGACATACTTGGCGCCTCGACGTTTGCCCTCGATCAACGCGTGACCAACCATGCGAGAACCGCTCATGCCGTAGGGATGGCCAATCGAGATAGCTCCGCCATCGACGTTCAGGTTTTCGTTGGGAATGCCGAGTTGATCTCGGCTATACAGGACTTGCACGGCGAAAGCTTCATTCAGCTCCCACAGGTCAATATCATCCATGGTCAAATTGTTGCGCGCGAGGAGCTTCGGCACAGCATAGATCGGCCCAATGCCCATCTCGTCCGGCTCGAGTCCAGCAACGGCGAAGCCACGGAAATACCCAAGCGGGTTCAAGCCGCGCTTCTCCGCTTCCTTCGCTTCCATGAGAACGGCGGCTGACGCACCATCAGAGAGCTGGCTGGCGTTGCCCGCCGTGATGAAATGCTCATCGCCGCGCACCGCGCCCAAACTCGCCAAACCTTCCAGATTGGTCGTCGGACGGTTGCATTCGTCCTGCTCCAGCATGACCTCTTCTTCGGTGGTCTCACCGGTTTCCTTGTTGGTGACGAGTTTGACCGTCTTCATCGGGACGATTTCATCGTCGAACTTGCCGGCTTGTTGCGCCGCAGCAGTCCGCATCTGGCTTTGCAGTGCATACTCATCCTGCGCTTCGCGACTGACGCCGTAGCGACTGGCAACGGTCTCCGCCGTATCGATCATGGCGTCGTAGATGGCCGGTTTGTTCTCCACCAACCAGGGATTGGCGGCGCGATAACTGTTTTTCTTGTCATTCTGGACGAGACTAATCGAATCGAGCCCACCCGCGACCATGATTGGCGCGCCGTCGACGATGATGTGCTGTGCCGCCATCGCGATGGTCTGCATGCCTGAAGAGCAGAACCGGTTGACCGTCGTGCCGGACGTCGTCACCGGCAACCCGGCCCGAAGCGCGATCTGCCGGGCGATGTTATTGCCTGTGGCCCCTTCCGGCATGGCCGTGCCCATGATGACGTCATCGACCTCCGCCGGATCGATCCCGGCACGCTCGACGGCGTGTTTGACGACATGACCGCCCATATCGGCCCCGTCGGTGTTGTTGAAAGCGCCCCGATAGGCCTTGCCGATGGGGGTGCGGGCGGTGGAAACGATAACGGCTTCGCGCATGG